>NZ_JALJRC010000070.1:0-2486 GCF_024519925.1 Cytobacillus sp. Bac17
TGTGAACGCTAGAATAAAGTTGACAGTTTTTGCTTGATAAGATTTTACACTTCTGCTCAATCAACCTATTACTTTAGTAAAATAAATAGTGACGTTATTTTACTGGAGGTTAGGATTTTTGGAGGAAAAGTTAGTGTTATATGTAAAGATTCATGAACTACACAAAAGAAAATTTAAAGTAGCACAAATCGCTAAGGAGCTTAAGATTTCAAGACCAACTGTTTACAAGTATTTAGAAATGACATTTGATGAAGCAAGAGCATACACGGAACAGCCTTTGGGGAAGAAGAAAAAATTGGATCATTATAAAGACTGGATACTTGCTTGGCTAGAAGAGTATCCTCACCTGAGTAGTGCTCAAATTCATGATTGGCTTTTGGAGAGGTTTCCCGATCTTTTGGTCGGCGGAAGTACTGTGAGGACTTATGTGAGAAATATACGAGAAGTCTACCAGATTGAGAAAAAGGTCATTGTTCGCCAATATGAAGCAGTTCCTGAACAACCAATGGGCAAACAACTTCAGGTAGACTGGGGTGAAACAAAACAGAAGACGACAGACAACAAAGAAATCAAACTGTACTTTATTGCCTTTGTACTCGCTCATTCCAGACATAAATATATGGAATGGCAGGCACGACCGTTTACTACAAGAGATGCGATCAGATGTCATGAAAATGCATTCCAATTTTACGGTGGACGCACAAATGAAATTGTCTATGATCAAGACCACTTAATCGCTGTGAGTGAAAACGCAGGTCAGCTACTTTTAACAGAAGAATTTCAAAACTATGTGAATGAGCGTCAATTCAAAGTTCACTTGTGCAGAAGAGCTGATCCGGAATCTAAAGGCATGATTGAAAATGTAGTGAAATACATAAAAGGGAATTTCGCAGACAGTCGAGTTTTTAGCGACATAGAAGATTGGAATGATCGAGCATTAAAGTGGCTTCAACGTACGGGGAACCATCAGGTTCACCAGACAACGAAAAAAAGACCAGCAGAAGTGTTTCTCCTCGAAAAGCAACACTTACAGCCAGTCTCTTCGTTACTTTCATATGAAAGTACCAATAAACAAAGTATAACAAGAACTGTAAGCAAGGACAACACGATCCGTTATAAGTCTAACCGTTATTCTGTCCCACTAGGGACTTATCAAACAATGACTGAAAATCTTGTATGGATTGAAGTGACCAACGAAGAGCAACAAACTCTTGTGATACGCAAAGAGGCAAGTGGTGAAATCATCACCGAACATATTATTAGTTCAGAAAAAGGAAAACTCATTCAAAACCGTCACCATACTCGCGATCGTTCAAAGGGGATTGAAGAGCTTAAACAACGTCTTATCTCTTACTTTGAAGATCAGACTCAGGCAGCTGTGTATTTTGATGAGATCAGTCAAAGATACCCAAGGTATCGTCGAGACCAATTTGCGATCATTTACAAGGTGATTCAACAGTATCCATCATTAATAGATCCTGTGTTGGCCAAGTGCACGACAGAAAAACTATACAATGCGAATGACTTTCGTGATATCGCTCATCACCTTGATAACTTGCATGATGAACCAGTTAAAGAGGTACAATCCTTTTATGCCAATCCAGCAAAACATCCTCCTATTAAGGCTTCTACCCGTTCTTTAAATGCGTATACTAGCATTTTAGGAGGTCGAGGATGATGAACAAGACGGTGCATGAATTACAAGATCAATTTCGACAGTTACGTTTATCAGAGACGGCGGAGGAGCTACCGCAGCTTCTTCGCGAAGCTGAAAAAGCATCCTGGACTTACTTGGAGTTCTTAGAATCTATCACACGATATGAACTAGCCAAACGTGAAGCAAAGAGCCTTGAAAAAAGAATGAAATGGGCACGCTTCCCTTTCGTGAAGTCATTAGATGAGTTTGAACTTAAAGGTCAAAACGTTCTAACAGCCCGCCAGCTTTCTCAACTTAGAGAATTAAGCTGGTTAGAGCAACAGTATAATTTAATTCTCTTAGGTCCCCCTGGCATTGGGAAAACATATATCGCAATTGGGCTGGGACTTGAAGCCGTTTATAAAGGATTCAATGTTTACTTCGTTACAATGGGTGAACTAGTGCAACTTTTAAAGACAGAAGAATACCTGAATAAATCTAAAGTTCAACTCAAACGAATTAGAAATGCCGATCTTGTGATTATCGATGATTTAATGTACATGGCGATGGATCAGAGAGAAGCAAACTTATTTTTTCATTTAATTAATCACTTATATGAACGAAGTTCAATCATCCTTACTTCAAATAAAAGTCCAGATGAATGGGGTAATCTAATTGGGGATCAAGGGATTACGACAGCTATTCTGGATCGTTTACTTCATCGTGTGGAGGTCATACATGGTGGAGAGAATGAGGAGAGTCATCGGATGAAAAACCGAAAGAGCATTTTTTCAGCAGAAGTGTAAAAATAAAACGAGCAAAAAGTGTAAAATTCAACTTGACGTCTACA
>NZ_JALJRC010000071.1:0-2249 GCF_024519925.1 Cytobacillus sp. Bac17
TAAGACCAAATAAAAAATGGTCAACCAGAAATATCTGGTGACCTTATAATACGAAAGTGGCAGTTTAGTTGAAGGAGATTCCTCTGCATTCAGTTACTTCGTTAGGCTTTAACCTTCTGCTTTTGACATCAATAGCTCGCCACTCCATACTATATTTATTACTAAAAGTGAAAGTAACTAAATCATATGGGATATCGTGAGCACCTTCAAATGTTGTTACCTGCACGGTGACATTAAAGTAGCTGTAGGTTTCGTATGGTTCCACCTTTTTGATTTGGAGAATCCGATCGCAATAAAACTGCTTCGGTTTACCGAAATGTTTTTCGAGTGCTTTGTCAATGGATGGCCAAAGCAAATTGAGGATCACATCATCACGCAACTGTACATCATTTTTAGTTACGGTTTCGGCTTGAACGGGAGAACAAGAGAAAAGAGTTAAGCAGGCGACCAATATTAAAAGGCTTTTTTTCATGAGAATCCTCCATTTAATGTTGTTCTTATTATCAACAATTAAAGAAATTCTTATTAAAGTAACGAGTACTTATGTTCCAGATCAGCTGCCAAAACCAGGCGGTTTTTCTATTCCATAAAAGGGGCAGGTTTGTGGAAGAAGAAATGTTAAAATAGTGATAAAAAAGGTGATGGTAAAATGCCTATATTTCCAGAAGAAAACGACTTTCTTTCGTTATTTGAATCGGAACCAATGTTATATGATTCTACCTCAAATAGCTTACCTTTTTATTATAATGAAGCAACCTACAAGTTTTCCAATGGAGAAGAAGCATTTATTGTTAAGCTTTCTCCTTCCAATGGTGAAGTAAAAATACAGGTAACTCAGCTTAGTTCAAATAGATTGTTATCACTTTTGAATCTAAAACGAGTCGAAAAATTTGAAATTACAGCAGATAAGAAAGACCGTGCCGGTGTGCTATTAACAGTAGTTAATGAGGATTCTCAACAAACTATTGAAATTGATTTTAAGCCGTATTTTAAACTGATTTTAAAAGAACATTTAACTCGGTAACATGAAATCTTAGTTAAGCTTAACGGGTGGAAGAGTTGAAAAAAGTGTTGTTATTCTAGGCAGCCATTTTTCTTAATGAACAAACGGGGCAGGTTTGTGGAAGAAGGATAATATAATAAAAACAGAAAATATAAACATTTGGAGGGGAAAATTAGCTTGGACAAAACTCAAGTAATGGTTTACTTCAGTTTATACGGAGATGAGTTTTCATTAGATGACGTAACTGAAAAATTAGAAGTAACACCTACTGAAACTTATAAAAAAGGTGATTTAATTCCAAACCGTTCAACTGCTTGTTATAGAAAAGAGACAAGTTGGGATTTAGGGACAGGCTACCAGGTTTCGCTTGATGTGAATAATCAACTCCAGCAAATTATAAATAAACTACAAAATAAGTCATCAATCATTAACGAAATAAAAGAGGCATACTCCGTGGAGTGTAAACTCTCAATCGTCGTTAAAATAGAAGAGGGAAATACCCCTGCTTTATATCTGGATAAAGACATCATAAAGTTTGCTGCAAGCATTGAAGCTGAATTGGATGTGGATTTGTACGCTAATCCTTATGAAAATGAATTTATCGACTAAAAGATACAAATTTTATTGAACATACGGGTGTTTAAGTTAAGGTTGCTTCGGCAGCCTTTTTCTTCTTCAACAAACGGGGCAGAATAATTGAATAAGAAAAATAGAAAATATTAAGAATGCATATTCAAACAAGTAGGGGGTAATTATGACTGTTGATAAAAAACTTAACCAATTTACATTAGTAGATGTTATTGAAAGAAAAATACATTTCACAAATACAAATACTATATTCGATAAAACAGATTATAAAGATAATGATGAAGGTGAATTGCTGGCTTATAATGAAATGTTGACGGATGTTAAAGAAATGAAGGAAAATGATTTTGTCAGTAAGTACCTAAATATAATAAATAAACTTGCAGTACAGTTTGAAAACGAAGAGTTTACAGATAAAAGAGAGATAGACAAACTGTCTGGATATAATAATGCAATTGTCTCTATCTTAAAGTGTATAAACCCGATTTATGAGTATGATTTTGAAGAGTAGTCTAACGAAATTCTATTTGTTTAAATGAACTAACAGTTCCTTATATTCAAGATTAGCTGCCCATATCAGGTAGCTTTTTCTTTATTAACAAACGAGGCAGGTTTGTGGAATAAGAAATGCTAAAATAATGTTAATTAGTTTTGGGAGGAA
>NZ_JALJRC010000072.1:0-2142 GCF_024519925.1 Cytobacillus sp. Bac17
AATATTTAGGGCAGATGCGATACGATCGGCTCGAGCTTTACTATCATCTTTGGTAACAACGTCTTTTTTGTTGATATACACATCAGATAGTAGAAGAACTAAGAAAGTTATAATTAAAATAGAAATAAATTTTAATTTTTTCATTGTATTCCCCCCCTTTAAATTCATTTTACCAAATTACCCCAATCTCTTGTTGAACTATCCTGCCCCTTTTGTGCAAACAGCAGCCAGTCCTTAAGCTCTTACACCCTTTAGATCAAGTAGTTACTTTCTGGCATTGTTATATACTTCTTTTATCAATGGATATATGGTTTTAAAATTGTATACTAAGTCATCTACTGTTTTTATTGGTCTAACGAACCCGACATTGTATACTCCCCATCTCTCGTTGTCAGCTTCAATACACGTAGATATATATGGCTTTTCAGCCAGTTCCCATATAATACCTGCCCTGCTACCATTAGGTGCTTGAACAAAACCATCACCAAACGTACAGCCTACTTCTTCATCAAAATCAAAGTGATCAGTTATTTCACCATATGTAAACCCATCTGTTTCTGTCTCCCAAATTAGGGGATGCCTGTAATACACCCTACTGGCAATCATTTGCCTTATTCGGTTCCAAATATTTATTTTCATCACGATTCCCCCATTCGGAACTTCCTTTTGATTTAATATTGCCTGCCCCGTTTCTACAATGAGAAAATTCAAGATAGAAAGGCATCAATCGTTCTTATGTCAATGCCCCCGCTCTCGGTTGAAGCACCTTGATCTCTAAATCAATTTCGTACTCTTTAGGAATATGGTTTAACAATTTTATTGTGCCATTGATTTTATTATCGTTTGTAATTACGGTGTATCCAACTTCACGTATTTCAATTAACGCTGCTACCTTATCCCAATTAAGATTAGGGAACTCAGTTGGATGATCCCAATGCACATCTGGATATAAGTCATCATAAAGGATGTTTTCACCTTGGAACATAAACGAGCCAAAACCATTACAAGCAAACCACTCACAATATTCGGTTATTAGTTTTAATTGAGCATTAGAATCTACTTTAAGAATCACCCACTTACTTTTTTTATAAATATGATATTCGATTTGAAGCTGTTCCATCTTTCCTGTTTCTTCATCATCAATAAACACCGTTGGTAAAACAAAGAATAAAGGAAACTTGAAAGTACCTTTTATAAAGTTATAAGTAAACCCTTCAAAATCTCTTAACATAACTCCAATACTCAAAACTGCGAAATCTTTCTCTCTATACTTAATTGAGTTAATTATACTTTTATGACTATATTGAATGAATACCGACATTTACATCACTTCCTACCATTACGTTAATCACTCTTGCTATTTTTTCATTTATTGAATTATCCTGCACCGTATTATTCAATAACTACAAAAAAGACGTTAATCCTTCATGGATCAACGCACCTATTTTCAATAAGAGAATCCCTGAGAGGTTTTTATCTGCTCGGTATCCTCTTCCAATACTCGACATCACGCGAAAGCATATTTGAACAACCCGTAGTACAGAGGTCCGACCATGACAATAAATGTAACTAACATCCAGATTCTCCTCACCACAACCGGCATTTCCTCCAGGAGTTCTTCCCCTTCATAACCTTTTAGAAGCATCGTGAACGATAAATCCCAAACAAAGGCTGCCACGGATACAAACTTCCAGACAGTAGGACTCAGGATAGCTGTTTCCGTTACGTATCCGAAAAGACCAATCCAAGTAATGATGGATACGACGAAATCTATTTTGGAAAGCTTTGTCTTATATTGTCCTCTTATTAAAAAAGTGAGAGATGCTGTCGCTAGCAACCCCAAATAAATTGTCCATAAAACGTCAACCATATATACTCCTCATTTTTTCATATTATTTTGATATTTGTTTGCCTTGCTGTCACGTCCCTCCGCTATTATAGCTAATCAGGCTCATAAACAATATATTAAATTTTATCCATATTCTAAGCATGTCTAGAGAGGGAATGGATATCACAATAAGGATTATTGGGTTGTCCTTATTCAACTAAATGCCCTGTTAGTTTATAAAGAAAAAAAACTGCTCGATTGGTCTTGTCCCTGTCAAGTAGACAACATAAAAAGCTAAGCAGTGAGCGCGTGTC
>NZ_JALJRC010000073.1:0-1783 GCF_024519925.1 Cytobacillus sp. Bac17
TCCTCCCTCTATAAATGTTGATTTATCAACGGTTTGACCCGTTGGTGAGGTGTCAAAAAAATATTTTTCGACACGATTTCTAACAATATTTTTATAATATGTGAATCAATTCCAATATGTGGGTACGCTACGCGGTCACTACAGGATAATTACGGTAAGTAGTGATAGGAAATTATGCGATGCACAATGGATCTCTGCATAACTTATGATGACGTACCCTCCCATGTCTCTGGGCATCTGTGTGCCTACATTCCTTCGTTCGGTCTAGTCATAAGGCAGAGGCTAGCGAAGCTCCTTTAGGGACTCGAGGTCGAATGGAAAAAATAGTGCCAGCTTCTCCGTGTCATCCTGTTGTCTAGGTCTATTTAAGGGGATGTAGGGTCTTATGCAGCCTCTGCGAGACTGGGAATATCCCTCATCATTCGCTGTGCGTCAAACGCTTTGTGCTTAGTGCCAATCCCATGTAATACTTTTAATAGTTTTCCGCATAGAACCACGATTGATTGCTTCTTGCGTAACGGATTAACCTGACGATTTGTGTAATACTCGTGTAGCTTTCTAAAGGCTTCATTGTGGCGAATCATTGGCATCATCACTCGGAATAGGAGGGCGCGAAGCTTTCTTCTGCCCCGTTTGGAGATGCGTTTTTGCCCTTTATGCAAGCCGGAGGAATTTTCACGTAACGTTAATCCCGCGAGTTTGATTAGTTGGCGTGGATCTTCGTAGTGTGAAAAGCTTCCGATTTCAGCTAATAGGTCGACAATCGTCGAATCTCCAAGTCCCTGGACCGTTGAGAGCGATTGGTATTCTACAGACGTTTGTACAAGCTCAATTAAGCGCTGCGTAATGCTTTCGATTTCTTGTTCCAACTGATGGTAACGACGAACGAGCGTGGCGATTTCAATACGGGCCATCTCACATCCCTCTGTTACTCCGATGGAGTTAGCAGCGACTTCAATAAGACGCATCGCTTTCGGTCTTTGGGGAGATTTGAGCCCTTCGACCTCACGATATTGTACTAAAAGTTCATCAGCCTGTTTCTGGTAAAGATCACTTGGTAATGGGGTACATTCCAGTACCGCCATGGCCATCTTTCCGAATGATGGGAAGACCTGAGTAAACTCAGGAAAATAGCGATCTAACCAGCGAATCATCATGTTTTTGACAGCACCTAGTTCCTCTGTTAACTTGCTTTTAAACGTTGACCCCACACGAAGTTCGGCCTCCATGTCTTTCAAGATACGAGGATAACTGAATCGCCCATCTTTTATGAGGCGAGCGATTACTAGCGCATCTTTGCGGTCATGTTTGGTTGGCAAATTATCATCCAACTCCTTTGACCGTTTGACGTGCATAGGGTTAGCCATAACCAGGGGAATTCCCCGTTCTTCAAGGAAGTAGGCTAAATTGAGCCAATAATGACCAGTAGGTTCAATCCCGACAAGGACTTCTGTTTTTTCGTTTACTTTCATTGCGTCCAAAATACGTTGATAGAAAAGCTCGAAGCCCTCTCTGGATTGAGATAAAGAGAATGATTTTTGGAGCACTCGTCCGCGATCATCTACAAAGCAAGCAAAATGTTTTCGCTTCGCAATGTCGATTCCAATTACGAGTGTTTTTTCGGTGACTTGATTTATTTTCTGATTTTGTTTAAAATCCATTTTGGAGTCCTCCTTGGTTAACTAAGTTAGGGGTCAATTCGTCCAGATTTGACACCCCGTATCATACCAAGAGGGCTCTTTTTTGTTCAAGTCCCGAAAATCCTTCTAACAGGAATGCTCCT
>NZ_JALJRC010000074.1:0-1752 GCF_024519925.1 Cytobacillus sp. Bac17
CTGCCCCTCGTATATTATGTTTAACTCCTTAAATACCATTCTCTTTTTCATCTTTTCTATCAATATAAGGTGGTCTGTTTGGACGTCTCGAGATATTTCTAGATAATGGTCTTAGGATCATTTGGGACAATTCTTCCTGCCCCTGTAGCTTGACTACATCTAAAGACTGTTTCTCAGTGTACGTGCGGCACTTCATACTCGCAGGCTGAGCGCACTGCCTCTCGAACTCAGGTGACAAGCAGCCCTGAGGCGGCTTTCGATGCAGATGCAGTTCTGATACACGAGGTTGATGATCGGCGTCCATACTAGAGATATCTCGAGGCGTCCAAGGAAATACCCAATGATTCCACAATGAAAGGAGGGTAACCCCCATGCGATTATTTGTTGGTTTAGACGTAAGTTCGTTTGACATGAAAGGCTGTATCCTTGATCAGGAAGGATCAAAAGTGGATACCTTCACGGTATCAAATGACCTTCCAGGAGCCACAGTTTTGAAGGAACGAATCCTCGGCCTTGCGAAAGGACGTAAAGTTGAAAGCGTTAAGATCGGTTTGGAGTCCACTTCGGTCTATAGCTTCCATCCTTCTATGTTCCTTCATTATGATGAAGACCTTAAGGTCTTTGACACTCAAGTGTTCGTCATTAATCCGAAACAGATTGCCAACTTCAAGAAAAGCTATTCGGATATGAATAAGACGGATGAAATTGATGCATTCGTGATTGCCGATTATGTCCGATTCGGCCGTAACCAGATGTCCATTGTCAAGGAGAGCCAGTATGTCGCACTCCAACAGTTGACCCGTTCACGTTATCACTTGGTTAAGATGATGACAAAGGAGAAACAGCACTTTCTCCAACATCTGAATTTCAAGTGCAGCAACTTTTCCCATGAGGTGGACTCTTCCGCCTTCGGAAATGCGATGATGGACCTCTTCCTCGAAAGATACAGCCTGGAAGAACTGGCCCAGATGCCTTTAGATGAATTGGCTGCGTTCCTTCAGGAACACGGGAAGAATCGTTTCTCTGATCCCGATAAAGTAGCTACTTCCATCCAACGGGCAGTCCGCTCTTCCTACCGCTTAGATAAAGTGGTAGAAGACTCAATGGATCTCCTTTTAGGTACTTCCATTGAGCTGATCCGTTCCTTTCAGAAACAGATCAAGGAAATCGACAAAGCCATTACCCGTCTAATGACAGGCCTTTCCCAGACCTTGGAGACTATACCGGGCATCGGACCTGTATATGCCGCAGGCATTATTGCCGAAATCGGCCAGATTGAACGTTTTGAAGATGAAAGCAAGATTGCCAAATATGCAGGTCTATACTGGCGGAAACACCAGTCTGGCCGCTTTACAGCTGAAGACACTTCTCTTTCGCGACAAGGAAACGAATATCTGCGCTACTACCTCGTTGAAGCCGCCAACTCGGTTAGGAGACAGATTCCCGAATATCGCGAGTTTTACCAAAAGAAATGTCTTGAAGTTCCAAAACATCAACACAAACGTGCCCTCGTCCTAACAGCAAGAAAACTCGTGCGATTGGTGGATGCGCTGCTTCGCAAACGCCAAGTCTTTGCGCAAGAAAGGTGCGTGAAGATCTGACAAATATACTTTGTCAGCGCAAGCCTTCCTGATTTCCAGTAAATTACATTTATTTACTGGTGTAGTTCCTTACGGTCTTTTTTAGTCACAAGTAAATTGAAAACTAAACATCTTTAAACTTTTGGAGTTGACATATTACCGCAGGTCTTTA
>NZ_JALJRC010000076.1:0-1405 GCF_024519925.1 Cytobacillus sp. Bac17
TTGCTCCGGGGTCATTTTATTTAAGCCCCATTGATAACGATGCTGGTTATATTCCTCAATCACTCGATCCACTTCTTTTCTAACATCTCCTAAATTATCTAATGATTTATACTCTGCTAAATCCTTAAAGTGCCCAAAGAAACTTTCCATTGGTGCGTTATCCCAACAGTTTCCCTTTCGGGACATCGATTGTATTAAGCCAAGTTCTTTTACTTTGCTTTGGAATTGGGGATGGGTATAGTGGAAACCTTGGTCAGAGTGCAGTATGGCTTCTGGATGAAAATGATCGCCAACAGCTTGTTTTAACTTTTTAAGCGTCTTATATACAATATCCATTTCTAACGAAGTGGATAGATGATAAGCGACAATTTCTTTGGTAGCTCCATCTTTTACGCAGGATAAGTATGCTTTTTGTCCCTTTCCGAAATAGAGATAAGTAATGTCAGTAAGCAGGACTTTTCCTGGTTCTTCTTGATTAAATTCTCGGTTAAGGAGGTTGGGACAAGATCGATGCTCATGGGTTGCCTTAGCCATTTTACGATAAGGATTGGCTTTCCTTACTTTTGTTACAAGATTATATTTTGCCATCAGACGCCTAATCTTTTTGTGGTTCATTACCGATGAATAATCATTCTCCATAATCATTTTGATCTGGAGGACACCTACTTTTTCTTTTTTACTTATGAATATTTCTCGAATTAACTCTATATCCAATTGATCCTTCTCGTCACGTTGTGCCCGTAATTGTGCTGCCTTCAGCCAATCGTAGTAGCCACTTCGACTTACGCCTGCCAGTTCACACAGGTAGGAAACAGATTTTTTCAACTGATATGTTCTGATGGTTTTCTCAATTAAAGAAAACTTCTCAGCTGCCGTTAGAATCGTTTCTTCATCAACGCCTGCCTTTCTAGTTCTTCCAGCTTTTTTAAGAAGTCATTCTCTGCCTCAAGGAATTTAATCCTTGCCTCAGCCTTCCTTAGTTTCTCCTCAATGGAAAGTTGTTTAGAAGAAGGACGTCCAGTGCTCCCTTTACCTCGACGTTCCGTAAGGAAACCTTCCTCCCCGAACCTTTCGAATGTTTCTCTCCAACGCTTAAGACAACGTTTTGGCTGTTCCTTGCCAATCATCTCGAGATCAAAGCCTTGTTCAATAAAGATTTGCGATGGTGTTTTCCCACTTTTGTACTCCGCCACTGCTTTTATCTTAAATTCAGAACTATAGGAGATTGACCTCTCAGAAGCCCTCAAAACATTAGGATTCTTTTCAAGCTCTTTCATTTGGAATTCATTATAGATATTCTTACTCATAAAAAATCCTCCGCCTTATTCATTAAAACTATTGAAACACAAAAAACCCCAGAAAGGGGCACTTTTTTATCAGTGTCCACTATCTAGGGTATAGTTCA
>NZ_JALJRC010000077.1:0-1398 GCF_024519925.1 Cytobacillus sp. Bac17
TTGGCCATTTTCTTCAAATTCATGGCAGCGAAAGTAAGCATCGCCTGCATCGACATTTTTTTAAGTCCCCTGAGGGTTGTCCAACGCATGCCATGCTTTTCTTTTGCATCTGCGAATACTCGTTCAATTGTTTCTTTGCGTTTTTCATAGATCGGTTTGACGTCTTGATGGTGGCGAAGATGATCTGCTTCTTCCACATGTTCCTCCCACACATGACGTTGAATCAGTTTTTGATGTGCTTGACTCTGTGTGCATTGAGACAAGAAAGGGCATCCAGCACAAATTCGAGGATCTGATTTATATTGACGATACCCTTCCTTTGTAGTTGTAGTATATTTTAATATCTCACCAGTTGGGCAAATGTAACAGTCAAAATGCTCATCATAAACATACTCATGTTTTCTGAAGAAACCCTCTTTTGTGCGAGGTCGTGTGTAAGGTAAAGCAGGTGTGATGTCGTTTTTCAATAAGTAGCTCGTGATAGCAGGTGTTTTATAGGCTGCGTCTGCCGCAACAGCTTTTGGTTTACTAACTTTCTCAATGACTTGTTCTACCAATGGCTCTAAAATATGACTATCATGCGTGTTACCAGGGGTTACAATTGCGCCTAACACGAAGCCGTTGCGGTCTGCGGCCGCATGGAAAGAATAAGCGAACTGTTTTGTACGCTCATCTTTTACATAGTAGCCACTCTCTGGATCTGTTGTACTTTCCTTGATTTCTTTGTATTCTTCTTTATCAAACTTATCTGGTGGAAACGGCTTTTTTCCATGATCCTCGCGGTCTTGGTTAATCTCCTCTTGAAGGCGTTCTTGATAAGCACGGGTTTCTTTTCGAACAACTTTCTTTTCAAATTTGCGTTTATTTGCACTCGCTTTTACATGAGTAGAATCTACAAAAACGTGTTCAGCACTAATTAAATTCTTTTCAGCTGCGGTTTTTAAGATTCGGTAAAATATTTGTTCAAAGAGATCGGTGTCTTTAAATCGGCGCTCATAATTTTTACCGAAAGTTGAGAAGTGAGGAACTTTATCGTGAAAGCCATATCCTAAAAACCATCGATAAGCCATATTCGTTTTCAATTCTTCAATTGTTTGACGCATGGAGCGAATACCGAAGGTATATTGAATAAATGTGAGTTTAATTAATATTACAGGGTCAATACTTGGGCGGCCTTTTTCTGAATACTTATCTTTTACCAAGTCATAGATGAATGAGAAATTAATCGCCGCTTCAATTTTGCGGACCAAATGGTCCGCCGGTACAAGTTCGTCTAAAGCAACCATTTCAATTTGATCCCGTTGAATTGGATTATGTTTTGAAAGCATTTAAATCACCTCAAGCATTGTATTACTTCTATTTTAAAATAAAAAAGACTGCAGACAAGCACGATTTTCA
>NZ_JALJRC010000078.1:0-1374 GCF_024519925.1 Cytobacillus sp. Bac17
TTGGTTAAGTCCTCGATCGATTAGTATCAGTCAGCTCCACATGTCGCCACGCTTCCACCTCTGACCTATCAACCTGATCATCTTTCAGGGATCTTACTAGCTTGACGCTATGGGAAATCTCATCTCGAGGGGGGCTTCATGCTTAGATGCTTTCAGCACTTATCCCTTCCGCACATAGCTACCCAGCGATGCCTTTGGCAAGACAACTGGTACACCAGCGGTGCGTCCATCCCGGTCCTCTCGTACTAAGGACAGCTCCTCTCAAATTTCCTGCGCCCACGACGGATAGGGACCGAACTGTCTCACGACGTTCTGAACCCAGCTCGCGTACCGCTTTAATGGGCGAACAGCCCAACCCTTGGGACCGACTACAGCCCCAGGATGCGATGAGCCGACATCGAGGTGCCAAACCTCCCCGTCGATGTGGACTCTTGGGGGAGATAAGCCTGTTATCCCCGGGGTAGCTTTTATCCGTTGAGCGATGGCCCTTCCATGCGGAACCACCGGATCACTAAGCCCGACTTTCGTCCCTGCTCGACTTGTAGGTCTCGCAGTCAAGCTCCCTTGTGCCTTTACACTCTGCGAATGATTTCCAACCATTCTGAGGGAACCTTTGGGCGCCTCCGTTACTTTTTAGGAGGCGACCGCCCCAGTCAAACTGCCCACCTGACACTGTCTCCCGCCCCGATAAGGGGCGCGGGTTAGAATTTCAATACAGCCAGGGTAGTATCCCACCGACGCCTCCACCGAAGCTGGCGCTCCGGCTTCTCAGGCTCCTACCTATCCTGTACAAGCTGTACCAAAATTCAATATCAGGCTACAGTAAAGCTCCACGGGGTCTTTCCGTCCTGTCGCGGGTAACCTGCATCTTCACAGGTACTATAATTTCACCGAGTCTCTCGTTGAGACAGTGCCCAGATCGTTACGCCTTTCGTGCGGGTCGGAACTTACCCGACAAGGAATTTCGCTACCTTAGGACCGTTATAGTTACGGCCGCCGTTTACTGGGGCTTCGATTCAAAGCTTCGCTTGCGCTAACCTCTCCTCTTAACCTTCCAGCACCGGGCAGGCGTCAGCCCCTATACTTCGCCTTGCGGCTTCGCAGAGACCTGTGTTTTTGCTAAACAGTCGCCTGGGCCTATTCACTGCGGCTCATCAGGGCTATTCACCCTAATGAGCACCCCTTCTCCCGAAGTTACGGGGTCATTTTGCCGAGTTCCTTAACGAGAGTTCTCTCGCTCACCTTAGGATTCTCTCCTCGCCTACCTGTGTCGGTTTGCGGTACGGGCACCTTTTCCCTCGCTAGAGGCTTTTCTTGGCAGTGTGGAATCAGGAACTTCGGTACTAAATTTCCCTCGCCGTCACAGCTCAGCCT
>NZ_JALJRC010000079.1:0-1352 GCF_024519925.1 Cytobacillus sp. Bac17
TGCAGAAGAATGTAGTCAGGGCCGCCCGCCTTGGAGTCAGTTCCTGACATGTTGAATCCGCCGAATGGCTGGTATCCAACAATCGCGCCTGTACAGCCGCGGTTGAAGTATAAGTTTCCAACATGGAAGTCTTCGCGCGCTTTTTGGATGTGCTCACGGTTCTGTGTGATCACAGCACCTGTTAAGCCGTACTCGGTGTTGTTGGCGATTTCAAGCGCATGATCGAAATCTTTTGCCTTTGTGAAGCCAACGACAGGTCCAAAGATCTCTTCCTGCATTAAGCGTGCATCCGGGGCAAGGTCTGCGAATACTGTCGGCTTGATGAAGAAGCCTTTCGAGCTGTCTCCTTCTCCGCCAGTCATCAGCTTGCCTTCTTCTTTGCCGATTTCGATGTAGCTCATGATCTTGTCAAATGCGCCCTGGTCAATCACTGGACCCATGTAATTGCTCTGGTCTTCAGGATTGCCCTGCGTTAATTCGTTAGTCAGTTCCACCACACGGTTAAGAACCTGATCGTATACATCTTCTACTACAACCGCACGTGAACATGCAGAGCACTTCTGGCCGGAGAATCCGAAAGCAGAGGCAACGATTGAAGTAGCTGCCAATTCAAGGTCTGCTTCTTTGTCCACAACGATTGTGTCCTTACCGCCCATTTCAGCGATCACACGCTTTAGCCAGATTTGGCTTTCGTTTAGCTTGGAAGCACGTTCGTTGATGCGAAGACCAACGTCGCGTGAACCCGTGAAGGAGATGAAGCGAGTGTCTTTATGGTCAACCAAATAGTCGCCCACTTCTGCACCGCTGCCCGGCACGAAGTTCAGCACGCCCTTCGGAAGGCCTGCCTCTTCCATCACTTCAACAAATTTCGCAGCCACAACCGGTGTTGTAGAAGCTGGTTTTAATAGGACTGTATTTCCTGCCACGATCGCGGCAACAGTAGTGCCGGCCATGATTGCAAGCGGGAAGTTCCAAGGAGAGATGATGATGCCCACTCCCAATGGAATGTAGTCATAACGGTTATATTCGTTCGGACGGCTGTTGACTGGAACACCGTCTTTGATTTTTAAGATTTGGCGTGCATAGTACTCAAGGAAGTCAATGGCTTCCGCAGTATCAGCATCTGCCTCGTTCCAAGGCTTCCCTGCTTCCTTTGTTAAAAGGGCAGAAAACTCATGCTTGCGGCGGCGGATGATCGCAGCGGCTTTGAATAAAACATCTGCGCGTGTTTCCGGCTTCACTTTTCTCCATGTTTTGAATGCTTCAACAGCAGCCTGCATTGCTTTTTCCGCAAGCTCGCGGTTTGCCTTTGAAACACGGCCAACTACTTCTTCTTTATTAGAAGGATTGAT
>NZ_JALJRC010000007.1:0-184742 GCF_024519925.1 Cytobacillus sp. Bac17
CTCCCAGATAAGCGCAAACAGACACAAGAACAGCGCGAAACCGAAGCAGAAGAGCGCAATCCCCATCGATTCTGGCGCAATTCCCAATAAAAGAGCCCAAACCCGATTTCAGAACCCCCCTCAGAAAAGCAATCAATCTCTGAATCACTGCAATCCCCCTCAAAAACTTCCCCCCACAAAAAACAAAAAGGCACCGTCACCGATGCATTTTCACAATTCCAATCGCACCCGCAGTGCCTTCACATAGTTCCGGCTCACAGACAGAAGTTCTTCCCGGCCTTCCATCTCAAGCTGGTATGCCCCGTTGAACCAGGGGGTGAGTCGTGTGACATAATCCAGATTCACCAGATAGCTTTTATGAATCCGGAAAAAGCTAAAGGGAAGCAGCCGGCTCTCCAAATCTTTCAGCGGGGTTTTAGTTTCATGCTCACCGGTTCTGGTTATAATTCTGGATACTTTTTCATCCCGGTAGATATAGAGGATTTCTTTTGGCTCCAAGTAAAGTATTTCCCCATCTTCTTCAACAGCCAGCTTGCCGGCGGGCTTGCTGGTGTCATTTTCTTTTTTGGCACCAATCAATTTTTCCACTCGCCTGATGGTCTGTTCGAGCTGCTCCTCGTCGTAGGGCTTCAGTAAATAATCGGTTGCTTCATAGCGGAAGGCTTCAGCAGCAAACTGCGGGTAGGCGGTTGCAAAGATAATGAGCGGCACCTTTTTTAGCTCCTGCAATGATTTGGCAGCTTCCATCCCGTTCATCCTGGGCATCTCCACATCAAGGAAAACGACGTCCGGCTGAAGCTGGATGGCTTTCATCACGGCCGCTTCGCCAGATTCAGCCTCGCCGACAACCTGGATAGCAGGAAACTCCTCGAGTAAATGCTTTAATTCATCTCTGCTGTATCGTTCGTCATCAGCGATTAAAATTCGGATCGTTTTTTCCATCAGTTTTTTCCTCCGTTTGCGGAATGGCGAATTGTATGTCAGTGCCGAAGCCTGGAGTGCTGGCAATTTGCAGCGAAGCTTCCTCACCAAACATCATGGTCAGCCGGCGGTTTACATTGTACAATGCAAGTCCGGAGCCCGATTCTGACTGCAGGGTTTCTTTGCCGAGCTGTTCGGCTCTTTCCCGGCTCATTCCCTGTCCATTATCCTTCACTTTTACTAACGTCATTCCATCCTGTTTCTGAATTTTGATCATAATGATACAGTCCTGTTCCTTGTTCTTAATCCCATGCTTTACGGCATTTTCCACAATCGGCTGCAGAGTGAGCGGCGGGATTCTTTCCAAAAGGGCATCTTCATCAATGTCGTATATAACTTCGAGCCGATCCACAAACCGGGTTTCTTCAATTGACAGATAGGCCTTTACATGTCTGAGCTCCTGTTCAAGGGTCGTACAGCTGACTGTTGTGGCCGTCAGATTTTGCCGCAGAAAATGAGATAAGGAAACGAGCAATTTCCTTGCCTGGGCAGGCTCGATCCGCACAAGGGAAATAATCGTATTTAATGAATTAAATAAAAAATGCGGTGATATTTGCGCCTGCAGTGCTTTAATTTCAGCTTCCTTTGCCAGCTGGTAGGCTTTATCAGCCTCAGCGATTTCGAGCTGATTGCTGAGCAGTACACTTAGCCCGGAAATTAGCTCCATCACGAGATTAGTCATTTCTTTTTCCGAAGTGAAGTAAAACTTCAGCGTTCCGATGGTTTCGCCGCGCAGCTTTAAAGGAGCGACAATGGCTGCGCCAAGAGGACAGTTTTCCTGCCGGCAGTGAATGGTCTGGTCATTGGCAACCACAATTTCCCCGTTTTGAATGACATCCCGTGTTATCTGGGTCTGGATCGGGCTTCCGGAGCGGTGGTGGTCATTTCCAAGGCCGACATGGGCAAGGATTTCGGTGTGATTGGTGATTGCAACTGCTTTCATCTGGAGTTCCTTATGTAAAATCAGGCAGACTGCCAGTGCGGACTTATGATTAATCCCTTCACGAAGGTGTGCAAGCGTCTGGTCAGCAATCCGAAGTGTTTTCTGTGCATGAAAAGCTCCTGCTTTTTCTTCTTCGTTTATGACATTTTTTATGATCAGTAAAAATAGGGCACTGCCAAGACCATTTGCTATAATCATGGGAATTCCAATCATTTCGACTAGCGCAACCGCTTTTTCTATAGGCCGTGACATACCGAGAATAATCAGCATCTGTACGGCTTCAGCCGTAGCACCGATGAAGAATGCCGACGATAGCTTCACATGTTCATTTTTCCGGCGGAAAAATCCGGCAAGTAGCCCCGCCACTATCGACGCCAAACCGCAGGCAATCCCGGTAAAGCCGCCAAGCGTAAATCGGTGGAATCCTGCTATAATTCCTGCCCCAACTCCTACTTTAGGACCGCCAAGCAATCCGGCGAGCACAACCCCGATCACCCTGGAATTGGCAATGGCTTCATCTGTAGCAAGTTCGGATGCCCAGCGGTTAAACTGCAGTGTGTCCGTATTGAAGGCCAGCCCTGAATAGGTTCCAATGATGCCAAAGAAGCCGAAAAAAAGAATGGCTTTATACTCCTGCTGCCGTTTTAATCTTTCGCCATAAATCATCTCTCTGAAAAAGCGGAACCTTGTCAGAATCAGCGCAATGGTGACAATGATTCCAAGCCGCTCCAGCATCGTAATCAGCAGTTCCAGCATCCTCAGAACCCCTTTAACCAAGTTAGTTAACATTATTCTAATGGATTAAAGAGTAAATGAAAAATAACCCGTTTGAATTTTTCAAAAAAATGTACAGGCTTTTCCTGCATATTTGTCGAAAATTAATTGATTAAAAGGTCAGGAGGATTTTTGGATGCTTCTTTCTGATAGAAATTGGAGCTGATAAAATGATCAAATATGCAGTGGATCCAGAAGGAATATCAGCAGATATGCTGGACGGTTTTTTTGATGGGTGGCAAAATCCGCCGAGCCCTGAAAAGCATCTGAAGCTTCTAAAAAACAGCACGAAAATCGTGCTTGCCATTGACCGTGATAAACATGCAGTGGTTGGGTTCATCACAGCAATCAGCGATGGAGTGCTATCAGCCTACATTCCGCTGCTTGAAGTACTGCCTGATTATCAGCAGCAGGGAATCGGTCAAAAGCTGGTCACCCGCATGCTGGAAGAGCTGGACGGTATTTATATGATCGATATTATGTGTGACCCTGAATTACAGCCGTTTTATGAAAAGTTCGGAATGATTAAATCATCCGGAATGGTGCAGCGGAATTATCAGAACCAATCAGGAAAGCAGTGACAGGGGATGGCGGAAGATGAGTATCCCTTCTGCTTACCTCTAATAAGGAGGACTTTCTATGAAGTACACCCTCAATCAAATTACACCTGAAGAACTAATTGAAAACCGGATAAACCTAAAGGGCTTCCTTCAATCTCAGATCAGTCCCTTAATCGGCAGGAAATCCTGGATGCAGGACTGGGAACAGCTCGCCAAAAGATTTCAGCTATTTGCATTTGCAGCTTTGCCAGAAGCGGAGGCTCTTAAATACAGCTGGAATCCTAAGGAAATCGAAGCGATCGTTGAAGAAACGTGCAAAGAAGCTGAGAGCCATCTTCACTTTGAAAGCCTAACCATAACAATCGTTCCAGCACTTCCTTTCCCATGGTTTCAGAGTTTTGATCAATCCATGTGGACAAATGGCTACACAATAGGTCCAGATACCATCATTATAGCTATTCCCCCACAGCCGGACACCGACTTTTTAAACTATATGATTGCCCATGAGCTCCATCATGCTTCCCCTGAAAATCCGATCTACAATCTTACATTGGAAACCTTTACTCTCGCGGACTGGTATAAAATGGAGGGGGGCGCCGAGTATTTCAGTCTTTCGCTTTATAAGGATAAACGCTGGTGGAAGAAGGAATTTACTGAGGAAATCGAGCAGAATTATATAGAAATTGCCCGGCAAAACCTGAGTACAGCAGACGATGTCTTAAAAAGCAAAATCTGTTTTGGCAATAAAGAGATGGGAATCCCGGTATTTGCCGGCTATTCTTTTGCTTATAAAATGGTAAGGCATTATGCGGAGCAGGAGAAGATTGAGAGGTATCGGGATTTATATCAGGCAGACCCGCATGAAATATTTAATAGCTATATAATCAAGGAGGCCATTTAATTGGAAACAGAACTTCTGAATATATTTGATGATAACCGAAAACAAATCGGTGTCGCATCTCGT
This sequence comes from Cytobacillus sp. Bac17, assembly GCF_024519925.1. Taxonomy (NCBI): domain Bacteria; kingdom Bacillati; phylum Bacillota; class Bacilli; order Caryophanales; family Bacillaceae; genus Cytobacillus; species Cytobacillus sp. Bac17. Next base: position 4,223 of record NZ_JALJRC010000007.1, read on the forward strand.
AAAGAGGTCCATAAACAAGGCCACTGGCATGAAACGTTCCATTGCTGGTTCGTCAGCAGGGAAAAAGATCAGGATTATATTTATTTTCAATACCGCAGCAAGGAGAAAAAGGATTACCCTGGCCTTTTGGATATAACTGCTGCTGGCCACCTCTTAAGCCATGAATCTGTCATGGACGGCATGAGAGAAGTGGAGGAAGAACTGGGGATTCATGTTGATTTTGCGGACTTGGTGCCACTGGGCGTCATTGATTACATAGCAGAGAAAGAAAATTTTATCGACAAAGAACTGGCCCACGTTTTCCTGTATCACAGCAATTATTCCTTAGAAGAGTTTAGCCCGCAGCCTGAAGAGGTTACTGGGATATACCAGATTGCAATGGAGGAGTTTTATGGACTGTGGTTTGGCGGAAAAGAACTCATTGAGGCAGAAGGATTCCAGGTGGATAATGGCATAAGAATCCCCAACTCCATAAATGTAAGGAAAACGGACTTTGTCCCGCATCAGGATTACTATTATAAGCGTGTGCTGCATTCGATGCGTGAACAGATTGTTCAATCAAAGGTATGATTGAAGGGAAGAAGACAATGAGAAAGGTGTTCTTCATACTTTTTGCGCTTTTGCTGGCAGGGGGTTCATCATCATTCGCAACAAAATGGCTTGAACTTAATCCCGAAATGGTCGAATCCCGCTCACAAGTTATTGTGCTGGGAACATATAATTTTAAAAGCAAACAAAAATCAAGCAAGGGGAATTTTTACGGAAGGCAGTTTCAAGTCGAGAAAGTATATAAAGGAAAAGCAACAGAAACCATCACGGCAGGCATTGATGTTTACGATAAAGGATGGGCTGAGGAATATCAGCAGGATGGAGGCAAGTTCCTGTTATTTTTGGAGAAAACAAAGGAAGCCCGCTTTCTTGTTCCCGTTGCCGGTCCCAATGGAATGGTCCAAGTGCAGGATGGCAGAATTTTATCAGGTCATGAGGGTTTTTACGGAAAAATACTGAGCGGTGAAGCAAGAACACCAAGTCGTGCAGAATCTAATAATGATGGAGGACATCTGCTCGAAGCATTGCTGTTTTCCTTAACAGGCCTTATCACTTTCCTGTTGATTATTAGGTTTTTAGCAACAGAAAAGGCGAAATCTTATTAAGCACGCCACATTTAGATTATAATAGAGAAATAACAACTATTGAAAAGGCAGGATTCTTATGATTGTAAAAAATGAAGAAGAATTAGCAAAACTGAAGGAAATCGGCAGAATTGTCGCGGAGATCCGCGATGAGATGATTGAAAAAACTAAGCCAGGTGTAACAACCAAGGAGCTTGATGACTTAGCCGGAGAGCTTTTTGAAAAGCACGGAGCGATTTCAGGCCCTAAAGGAGAATACGATTTTCCAGGCTTCACATGCATAAGCGTGAATGAAGAAGTGGCCCATGGCATTCCTGGAAGCCGGGTGATTAAAGAGGGCGATCTTGTAAATATTGATGTTTCAGGATCAAAAGATGGCTACTTCGCAGACACAGGCCTATCATTTGTCGTTGGTGAAGACGAGAAACTGCAAAAATTATGTGATGCGGCTCAGGAGGCATTCGATGAAGGACTGAAAAAATTAAAGCCGGGCGGCAAGCTGAGCCTTGTCGGAAAGACAGTTCACAAGGTTGCCAAAAACAATGGATTCAACGTTATCATGAATCTGACTGGACACGGTGTCGGCCGCTCCCTTCATGAAAAGCCGGACCATATCCTGAACTATTTTGATCCATGGGATAAACAGCTGTTAAGAGAAGGCATGGTTGTTGCCTTTGAGCCTTTTATCTCAAGCGGTGATGAAGAAGTAAGGGAAATGAGCGACGGCTGGACGTTCGTTACACCTAACAAAAGCCATGTCGCTCAATGTGAACACACCGTTGTCATCACAAAAGAAGGACCGATTATCTTAACGAAATAACCATGGACCAGGGGCATTGCATGTTCCTGGTTTTTATATAGTATTACGGTTGAAAAACCTTCATCTAATATTGCTTGAGAAAAAACACTTGAACAATGTCCTCCATTCCGCTAAAATAATAAAAATTTCAAATTTAAACGTAATGACAGAAACAAGTAGCTGCTTATCTCCCTGTTTTAGAGAGCTGATGCCTGGTGAAAATCAGCACAAAGATAACAGTGAATTACCTTCTTGAACTTTCTCTGTGAACAGGAGTAGCAGGGAACGGCACGGGCCGTTAATCCGCTGAGTGGAAGAGCAATCTTCAAAAAGGGTGGTACCGCGTTAGCCACGTCCCTTTCTTTAGGGGCGTGGTTTTTTGTATTCCGATAATAGAAAGGATAGGGGACATGGGGGATTTTTTTGGAAAATTAACAGCCCAGCAAAAACACGAAACAGAGAGGCAGCTGGAGGTATACCGCAATGGTGTCCAGGATATTCTGCCTGAAGCAGAGCTAAAGAATAAAATAGCCAAGTCCATTTTTCAAAACCAGCCTTTAAAAATTAAGCTGGGGCTTGATCCTTCTGCACCGGATGTCCATATCGGCCATACGGTTGTGCTGAATAAACTAAAGCAGTTCCAGGACAATGGCCATATCATCCAGCTGATTATTGGCGATTTTACCGGAAAAATTGGCGACCCGACAGGCAAATCCGCAGCCCGAAACCAGCTCACCGATGAAGAGGTGAAACGTAATGCCAAAACATACTTCGAGCAATTCAGCAAAGTGCTGGACATGAATAAGGTCGATCTTCACTACAACTCAGCATGGCTTTCGGATCTCCAGCTTGAAGACGTCATCCGCCTGTCTGCCAGCATAACAGTTGCCCGCCTGCTGGAACGCAATGACTTTTCAGAGCGCCTGTCCACAGGCAAACCGATCTCTCTTCATGAATTTTTCTACCCGCTGATGCAGGGATATGACTCGGTTGTACTCGAAAGCGATATCGAGCTTGGCGGGAATGATCAGCACTTCAATGTCCTGATGGGACGCCATCTGCAGGAGCATTTCCAAAAAGAAAAGCAGGTGGTCATCCTGATGCCGCTCCTTGAAGGCCTGGATGGCAAAGAGAAAATGTCCAAATCAAAAAACAATTACATTGGTGTCGATGAAGATCCCAATAATATGTACGGCAAAACCATGTCCATCCCGGATGAGCTGATTCCAAAATACTTCAATCTCGCAACAGATCTGCCAGTAAAAGAAAAACAGCAAATCGCAGAGGGGCTCGAAAACGGCACACTTCATCCGCGTGACGCCAAAATGCTTTTAGGTAAAACAATCGTCCGCATGTACCATGGCACAGGTGAAGCCGATAAAGCCGAACTGCATTTCAAAACTATTTTCCAAAAGGGAGCCATGCCGGATGAGATCCCGGAAGCCGAATGGAAGGGTGAAGGTGAAGTCCTCATTACAGACCTGCTTGCCGGCCTCGGCCTGCTTTCCTCCAAAACGGAAGCCAGAAAAATGATTGCGGGCGGCGGCATCCGTTTAAACGGACAGAAAGTCGGCGATGTTCAGATGCTCGTGAAAATCACAGACGGATTAGTTCTGCAGGCAGGCAAAAGAAAATTTGTGAAACTAAGGCTTAGCAGTGCAAAGTAGGCATATCGCTTTTTCCTCCTGGCACTTTCAAGATATGATAGAATAGACGAAATTTTTAAAGAAAAGCAGGTGAAGGAAATGAAAGCGATCATTCATGAAGGAGTAGCAGGCCGCGCGGGATTATCTTATGGTGAACTGGAAAAGTCCGATCCGGGTAACGGCGAGGTGAGGGTGAAATTAAAAACGGCAGGCTTGAATCATCGTGATTTATTTGTCCTGAACCGCCACAAGCCAGAAGATCCTGCGCTTGTCATCGGTTCAGACGGAGCGGGAGTCATAGACTCAGTCGGAGAAGGCGTTACACACGTGAAGCCAGGTGATGAGGTCATCATCAATCCCGGACTGGGATGGAAGGAAAAGAGCGATGCACCGCCAGCAGGCTTTGAAATCGTCGGCTTGCCGTTTCATGGCACATTCGCCGAATATATCACCATTCCTGCTGAAAACACAGCACCCAAGCCGGCGTATTTAACCTGGGAGGAAGCGGGCGTCCTATCCCTGTCTGCACTAACCGCCTACAGAGCATTGTTCACAAGAGGAAAGCTTCAGTCAGGCATGAAGGTGTTCATTCCAGGGATTGGAGGAGGAGTTGCAACCTTCTTAATGCAATTTGCAAAAGCAGCGGGAGCAACCGTTTACGCAGCTTCCCGTTCGGAGGAAAAATGTCAGAGAGCACTTGAACTCGGTGCGGATAAAGCCCTGAACAGCAGTGAAGACTGGAATGGAGTCCTTGGCGGGGAAAAAGTGGATCTTGTCATTGAATCAGTTGGCCCTGCGACATTCAATAAATCGCTCGAAATCCTGCGTAATGGCGGCACCATCGTAACATTTGGCTCCTCCACAGGAGATCAGCTGGAACTAAATCTCCGCAGCCTTTTTTATGCCCAGCAAAACCTGCTTGGCTCAACAATGGGTAGCGCGGAGGAATACCATGAAATGCTCCAGTTTATTGAAAAGCATCAAATCAGGCCGGTATTGGATCAGGCGCTTCCGCTGGAAGAATTCGAGAAAGCTTTTGACAGACTCGATAACGCAGAACAATGGGGGAAGATTGCTTTTAAAATTAGTGTATAAAAAAGGGGTGAGATTCTGCGAAAAGCAGTGTCTCACCCTGTTTCTTCCTGTCTAGCTCCAGAGCCTGCCCCCTCGAGGTGCCGGGGGCGGGCAAGGCTCTTTCGCTTTTCTTACACATGTAAAAACTTCACACAAACCGGATCCGGAACCATAACATCAGATTGAAGTAATGAAAGCTTCCCGGTATTCTCATCACGGGAATACAAAACAATATTGCTGGAATTCTGGTTGGAGCCAATCAAAAATTTCTCGGTTGGATCAAGCACAAAGTCGCGCGGCCAGTTTCCTTCTGTGGAGGTATGCTCCACAAAAGCAAGCTCTCCATTATCGGGATTGACGGAGAACACCGCAATGCTGTCGTGTCCGCGGTTGCCGGCATAAATGAAGCGGCCGTCTGAAGAAATATGAATGGCGCTTCCCTGGTTATTTTCCGTAAAACCTTCCGGAATCGTGGAAATAGCCTGCTTTTGAACTAAGCTTCCATCCTCATGGTACTGAAGCAAAAGAACCTCTGAGCTAAACTCAGTCATTACATAGGCGTACCTTCCATTTGGGTGGAACACAAGGTGTCTCGGACCGCAGCCCGGCTTTACAGACAGGATGCTTTTTTCCTTCAGAATTCCATCATTCACTTCATACGTAATCACCTGGTCCGTTCCCAGGTCAACTGCAACTAAATATTTTTCGTCCGGAGTAAGTCCTGCATAGTGAGTATGCGGTTTTTCCTGCCTGCTGTCAGGTCCGGATCCGCTATGTTCAATTACCGAAACGGCAGGGTTTAGAGAGCCGTCTTCATTTGTTAAGTAGGACTCCACTGTCCCTTTATGGTAGTTTGCACTGAAAACATTTCGGACAGATGTATCGACACTGACGTGGCAAGGAGGAGAGCCATCTGCCACCTGGCTGTTGATTTTCTCAAGTGAACCGCAGCTGTCCAAACGATAGGCAGCTACTCCGCCGGATTCGCCTTCCTTGGCAACCGAGTATAAAAATTGATTATCCTGGCTGATTGTTAAATAAGTGGGATTATCCAGTTTTGCTGCCGTTTTCACATCGGAAATTCTGCCTGCTTCTGCATCCAGAACAAATGAATAAATCCCTTCACTTTCACCCTTTGTGTATGTTCCTATGTATCCTCTGTACTTGGCCATATGAAGCCTCCTTTAAATGCTTTCTTCTAAAATTACTCTATCATACATAGCGGTTCAAACAAAAGGAAGAGGAATTTTACAATCGACAAAGAATAGTAAAATGGTATATATACGAAAGGATGATTATGTTGAACGCACCCCATTCGATTTTGTCAGTTTGGAAAAAATTTGATCGCTTTCCGATGGAGACCCTGACAAAAGCATGGTTTTACGATAAAGCCGGCATTAAAAAGCAGCGGGAGGTTTCCTTAATGAAGGAGCACCATGATCAGTATGGCATTACCGGAAACTGTTTTGACCTGGCGATCTGGCTTCTTCATGAATTTAAGCAGGCTGGAATCGATGCCTATCCGGTTGGCCACGAATTGAAAACATCTTCAGCCCATGCAGCAGTGGTGGCAGTGGATGAAGAGGGGCGCCGCTTTCTATGTGACCTGGGCGACCAATGGCTGCAGCCCATATTAATTGATCCGGAGGCAAGAGACTTTACGCCGGAAAAAGTAAGCGGATTTTTCCCGGCAGCAGATGTTCAGGTCTCATCTGAAGACGGACAGCTGGAAATTGCTTATCACCGCCCAAACGGAAAAATATCGCGGCAGAGTTATGATACGGATCCGGCAGCCATGAACATTTTCCTGGAAGCAGCTGAACGATCTCAGAACACTATTTATCCAAAGGCATTGCTGGAACAGCGGATTCCCTATAAAAATGAAACCGCCCATTGGGAATTTTATAATTGGGAAAGCTTCCTCAGTACAACAGAAGGCCTGTATCATGACTCTCCTGTGGATACTATTGAAGAATGGTCTGCCCGGATTCATGAAAAGACAGGGTATGATAAGGAATTTTTAATTGAAGCATTGGGCTTCTATAAGAAGCTGGGAGATTGAAAAACTGATGCTGGTTGAGAATCTTTTTATCTGAATGTCACTCAAAAACTGGATTCGCTCATAAGATCTGACTTTCGCCCATAAACACAAAAAATCACTCAAAACATCTCAAGCTTGCCCATAACGCCAGGAACTAAAGGAGCTGCCATGTACATAAAACTCTATCAATATCATATCCGCCCGGAAAACGAACAGGAACTGATGCTGCTCCAGCGGAAAGCCGGTCATATCTACCGGAATTACATCGATGTTCAGACCAAAATGTTAAAAAACAAGATAGATGAGACAAAGTGGACAGAAATCAGTTTTTTTAAGTCGGAAGAAGACTATCAAAACAAGCTGCCGCTGATTAACAGCAATGCCGACATTCAGGAGCTTTACAGAAGGTTTGAATCTCTGCTGATCAGCGAAATAAAGGAAGAAGATTATGAGGAATGGCTTTAAAACCATAGTTAATGACTCTTCCTCTTAAGGAAATCCTCCTATTTATTCTCCATTCTGTTATTTTGAAGATATAGTAGGATATAATCGAAGCAGGACATAAGAGAGGGGATATACATACAGATGGAGCCTATTCGAAAAGTTTCAGCGTATCTTACTCAAAATGCGGAGGTATTATCAGAAGAGATTGTTGCAGAAATCGTAAGCCGGTTTGGTTTCGAAATTCCCAAACAGGAAATTGATGCGGCCGTTTCGATGTATGTTGAGTTTATAAATTATCTGGGAGTCATGATTGCTAACAGCGAAAATCGGGTTCCTGAAGGACTGGTCGAGTGGAGTAAAGGAAACGGCGAACGGGCTGCCTCCCTGGGAGGAAAAATTTCCGATATAGTCACCCGATATCCGGACACCCGCATTGTTTTTACTGATAGATTACGTAATATAGGGATGGAATTTGAGTTAACAGCGGATGAAGTTATTTCTATTGTGAAAAAAGTAAACTACATACTCGACATCAGCATTAATGAAACCGTATTTGCTTTTGAACGGCACTCGGAGGAACAATTAAAGGAGACCCAATCCCAGGTAAATGAACTGTCTGCTGCCATTGTACCGATTCAGGACAGCATTGCCATTCTGCCGTTGATCGGCAGCATAGACTACGACAGAGCACAAATCATCATTGAGAAAACAGTCCCGCGGGTAAGCCAGCTGGGAATTGAAACCTTAATTATCGACTTTTCCGGCACGGTGAATATAGATATTGAAATCGCCAAGCACATCTTTGATATCCGGAATATCCTCCTGCTGATCGGTGTCAACACCATTGCCACAGGTGTCAGACCGGATTTGGCAAAGAAAGCCGTTACCCTTGGCATTGACTTATCATCCCTTGAAGTATATTCGAACGTCCTGCAGGCGATTAGAAGCATTAAATAAATTAAATGATTGAAGCTGCTGAAGCGGCTTCTTTTTATATAAAAAAATATTGTCGAACCCCCACTCCCATGATAGTATTTAGATATTTTCAAATATATTAAATTCACAAAACATAGCTACTATCAAAAAAGATTCGTATTGGAGGCTTTTTGCATGACTGTTTTTACATCCGCCTATTTTACAATGACTGAACAGGAAGCCATTGAATATGCCAAAACAAGACTGAATTATTTTGCTCCAGATGCCGAATTGGACTGCAGGGAAATTGGCGATGGCAATTTAAACTATGTGTTCAAGCTGACGGACCATAAACACAATAAGTCTCTGATCATCAAGCAGGCTGGTCCGGTTGCCAGAATCTCTGATGAATTTAAGCTGTCTCCTGACCGCAACCGCATTGAATACGAAATTCTGGATCTGCAAAACAAACTCGCTCCAGGTTTTGTGCCAAAAGTGTTTAGCTACGATCCCATTATGAACTGTACCGCGATGGAGGATCTGTCTGATTATACCATCATGAGAACAGCCTTAATGCGGCATGAAAAATTCCCGCTGTTTGCTGACCATATCTCGACTTTCCTGGTAAATACCCTTTTGCTTACTTCCGATGTTGTAATGGGGCATAAGGAAAAGAAAGAGCTGGTCCAAAAATTCACCAACCCGGAATTATGCGAAATTTCAGAGGACCTCGTCTTCACAGAACCGTTTTACGATTGTCCGAGAAATGAAGTGTTTGAAGGCACCAGGGAATTTGCCAAAAGGGAAATATGGGAAGACCCGAAGCTTCAGCTTGAAACTGCAAAGCTTAAATTCGAGTTTATGACCCATGCCCAGTCCCTTCTGCATGGCGATCTGCACACAGGCTCGATTTTTGTAAAAGAAGATTCTACTAAAATCATTGATCCCGAATTCGCATTCTGCGGCCCTGCCGGCTACGATGTCGGCAACGTGATCGCCAACCTGATTTTCGCCTATGTGAACGCGAAATATACAATGGCAGATGGTGAAGAAAGACAGGTTCAGCTGGAATATCTCGAAAATACAATAGAAGATATTATCGACTTGTTCAAAAAGAAATTCCTCCGGGCATGGGAGGAGAAAGCAACTGAGCAAACAGCCCGTTATGATGGGTTTAAAGAATATTATCTGGATGCAGTCCTGCGTGACACAGCAGCTGTCACGGGACTTGAACTGTGCAGAAGAATTATCGGGCTGGCATCTGTCAAGGATGTCACTTCCATTGAAGAATACAGCAGCAGAGCTGCAGCGGAAAAGATTTGTCTGGCAGCCGGAAAAATGTTTATTATGGATAGGGAATCTTTTAAAACAGGTGAGGATTTTGTACGTATTCTAAAAGACTGTGAAAAAAGGTTCTAAAGGAGGCAGCATGATGGGAAAACCAGTGGATGTCATCCAGTCTGTCAGATTGGATGATGAAAACGACACGCTCATTCTATTAGATCAAACAGTTCTGCCGAATGAAAAGAACTTTTTGCATTTGAAAGAATTAAAGGATATATGGGAAGCAATCTATCATTTGAAGGTCCGGGGTGCACCTGCCATTGGAATAGCGGCGGCTTACGGTGTCTATTTGGGCACAAAGCAATCAGCAGCAGTAAGCTATGAAGAACTTTATATGGATTTTAAAAAGGCGAAGGAATACCTGGCGTCATCACGGCCAACTGCAGTTAATCTGTTTTGGGCGCTCGACCGCATGGAAGCCCGTTTCCTGAAGGAAGAAGGCAAAGCTGCAGCCGAAATAAAGCAAGCCCTAAAAGTGGAAGCAGAAAAAATACGGGCTGAGGATGAAAAGGTTTGCGAGTCGATTGGACAGCACGCGCTTTCTGTACTTGAGCCTGGTTGGGGTATTCTGACACACTGCAATGCAGGTACGATTGCCACCGCTAAATATGGAACAGCTCTTGCTCCGATTTATTTAGGCCAGGAAAAGGGATATGATTTTAAAGTATACGCTGATGAAACCCGCCCGCTTTTGCAGGGGGCCCGCCTGACAGCATGGGAGCTCGAAGAAGCAGGTGTCGATGTTACGCTGATCTGTGACAATATGGCCAGCATCGTAATGAAAGAAGGCAAGATTCAAGCGGTACTTGTCGGCTGTGACCGCGTGGCAGCCAATGGGGATGCAGCCAATAAGATTGGAACTTCTGGCGTTGCGATTCTCGCAAAACATTACAAAATACCTTTTTATGTTTGTGCCCCTCTGTCAACAGTCGATCTCGCATGCAAAACAGGGGACGATATCCATATTGAATTAAGAGATTCAGAAGAAATTACTTCTAAATGGTACGAAAAGCCGATGGCGCCAGAAGGTGTACAAACCTATAACCCCGCATTCGATGTCACAGATCATGATTTGATTACAGGCATTATTACGGAGAATGGCATAGCTTATGCACCGTTTACTGAAAGTCTGTCTAAGATGTTTAAATAGGAAGAATTCCGCCTCCTGGCCAAGTGGTCAGGGGGCATTTTCATGCTTCCACTTCTATTCTTTATATCTTTAAAGCGTTTAACTAGGAAAATATCCCTGATTCCGATAAAAATAGAGTGTAATTTAACTCTTTTCATCAATCAAAAGTACTATTTTATTTGGGGTAATCCTATAGTTTATGGAAAAATTATGAAGTAATTACCATTCAGATAGTAGAAAGTATTTGTAAACCCTCCAAAATACCTGATACTTTTTAAGAAACTATGTTTCTGTACCTGATTCTAAAGTATGAGAATTAAATAATTTAGCATATTGTTAGAGTCTGAATATTTTAAATATACTTTAAATACAACAAGAACCGACAGAAAAAATATAGATTCGAGAGGAGAAAAAGGATGAAGAAAAAAAGGGCATTAGGAGCAGCACTTCTAAGTATGACAATGGGTTTATCAGTTTTTACAGCGGGGGCATTTGCAAAAGAACCAGAGACTCAAAACGAAACCTACCGGGTATTGATCCAGGGGCCGTCAAACGCTAAAGCTTCTGTGAATTCACAGGTGGACAAGCGCTGGGATTTTGGCAGTGATGGCATGACTGCTGAAGTCAATGCAAAGCAATACCAGGCATTGCTCAAAAATAAGAACTTAAAGATTGAAAAGGTAAGCGAAGTTACTCTTGATACTGCCAGAACGGAAGTGTCCAAGAAAGATTCGGTTTCTATTCAGGCAGCGGGATATCCTAGTGATCAGACACCATGGGGAATTGCTTCCATCTATAATAACAGCAGCATTACCAGTACGTCAGGCGGAAGCGGCATTAAGGTTGCTGTTCTTGATACAGGCGTTCATACAAGCCATATTGACCTGGAAGGCTCTGCAGAGCAATGTAAGGATTTCACTCAATCCAGCCCGATTGTAAATGGCTCATGTACTGATCGTCAGGGACATGGTACACATGTAGCTGGGACGGTTTTAGCACATGGGGGATACGACGGCCAGGGAATCTATGGAGTAGCTCCACAGGCGAAATTATGGGCATACAAGGTACTTGGCGATAATGGCTCAGGCTACTCAGATGATATTGCAGCAGCAATCCGCCACGTTGCGGACGAAGCATCCCGCACAGGATCAAAAGTAGTCATCAATATGTCACTTGGTTCAAGCGGCAAAGATTCTCTAATCAGCAGTGCGGTTGATTATGCCTACAGCAAAGGTGTCCTTGTTGTTGCCGCAGCAGGAAATTCCGGATACAGCGCTAATACAATCGGCTATCCTGGAGCATTAAAGAATGCGATTGCAGTTGCAGCCCTTGAAAACGTCCAGCAAAACGGTACATACCGTGTAGCCAACTTCTCGTCCCGCGGAAATCCTAGCACTGACGGTGACTATGTCATTCAGGAAAAAGACGTGGAAGTGTCTGCACCGGGAGCAAGCATCGAGTCTACATGGTATAACGGAGGCTATAACACGATCAGCGGAACATCCATGGCTACACCTCACGTAGCTGGCCTTGCAGCAAAAATTTGGTCATCCAGCCCATCCATGAGCCATACTCAGCTTCGCACAGAGCTTCAAAACCGTGCCAAGCAATATGACATTAAAGGCGGATACGGAGCAGCAGCTGGTGATGACTATGCATCAGGCTTTGGATATCCCCGCGTGAAATAAGCAATCAGCAACATACCCCCGAAGAACCGTCCGATCCTCTGATCGGGCGGTTTTTTTTAGTAGAATGAATCTCCTCGAATTACATAATATTTCCGCGGAAATGATCATATTTTAGCGAAAAATGAAAACTTGTAAAAATTGCTGATGCAAATCACTTTTGAATATACAATAGGGAGTGGATGTAAATAGAAGGGAGCTGACAGCCATGGCTGTTCAAAATACATATATAAGCGATCGGGAAGCAAAGGAACTGATCTGTGAAATCGGCAAAAGAGTGTACAATAAAAGCTTCGTTGCAGCAAACGACGGAAATATCTCCATTAAGGTGGGCGACCATGAACTCTGGACAACACCAACTGGAGTAAGCAAAGGATTTATGACCCCTGAAATGATGGTCAAAATGGATCTTTCAGGCAACGTGCTAGAGGGCAATCTGAAGCCTTCTTCCGAAGTGAAGATGCACCTCAGAGTGTATCAGGAAAACCCTGAAGCAAAGGCAGTTGTCCATGCCCATCCGCCTGTCGCCACTTCGTTTGCCATAGCCGGAATCAGCCTGGAAAAACCTGTATCACCGGAAGCGATAGTCCTGCTTGGCAAAGTGCCGGTTGCCCCGTATGCCACTCCGGGCACACAGGAAGTTCCTGATTCAATTGCCCCATACTGCAGGGATTACAATGCCGTTCTTCTTGCCAACCATGGCGCCCTAACCTGGGGCAGGGACATCACAGAGGCCTATTTTCGAATGGAATCACTGGAACACTATGCACTCATGCTGATGTATTCAGAACACATCATGCAGAAGTCAAACGAACTAAGCACAGGACAAATTGCAGATTTGATCTCAATCCGTGAGGAAATGGGCATTAAAACAGGCGGAATACCGGTTCCTGGCAATGATAAGAATATCCGGACAGCTCCCGGTCTGCAAGAAGAAATGATCGAAAGCATTGTTCAAAAAGTAACCGAAGAAGTCTTGAAAAACGTTTTAAAATAGCCGAAGTGGGATAGCTATAAGGGTATAGTAATGTTGTATAATTTCAACCTTTTAACGAAACCTATCTTGAATACCTTATTGAAACGCGAGGAGAGATTCCGATGAAACTGCTGGTCATTGGCGGGGTGGCTGCAAGTATGTCAGCCGCATCAAAATTAAGGAGAATGGATGAAAAAGCTGAAATTACCGTCTACGAAAAAGGCAAGTTTTTATCTTACGGTGCCTGCGGTCTTCCTTATTATATATCTGGAGAAAATGATGATTACCGAAAAATGATCGCAAGAACACAGGAGCAATTTTCTGAGAGGAACATCAAAACACATCTTCAGCATGAAGTGTTAAAAGTGGATACAAGCAAGAAGGAAGTAACTGTTAAAGACCTTGCATCAGGAGAAATGTTTACGGATACATACGATAAGCTGATGATCGGAACAGGCACGTTTCCCATCATGCCTCCATTTCCTGGAGCTGATCTTGAGAATGTTCAGGTGCTGAAAACAATGGAAGATGGGATGGTATTAAAAGAAATTTCCCGCAAATCAGAAGTGAAAGATGTTGTCATTGTTGGCGGAGGCTATATTGGAATCGAAGTGGTCGAAGCGATGAAAACCCTCGGCAAAAATGTGCGTGTCATTGAAATGGGAGAGAGAATCCTGGCTCCTTTCGATAAGGAAATAACAGATATCGCTGAAAAAGAAATTCGTGATCACGGTGTAGAATTGAATCTGGGAGAAAAGGTAGAGAGCTTCAGCGGCAATGGGAAAGTGGAGAGTGTGAAAACGGATAAAGGAACTTATAAAGCTGATTTAGTGCTTGTTGCTGTAGGTGTAAAACCTGCTACCAAGTTTCTGGAAGGTTCGGGTATAGAGCTGGCGGAAAATGGAGCCATCATCATCGACCGTGAAATGCGGACAAATATTGAAGGTGTTTATGCAGCGGGGGACTGCGCTCAGGTTTATCACAAAGTGCTTGAAGAAAATGATTATATCCCGCTGGGAACAAACGCGAATAAATGCGGCCGCCTGGCTGGGGCCAATATAGCCGGCAGCCATGAAAACTATGTGGGAACTCTGGGAAGCGCCGCGATTAAAATTTTTAATATGGAGCTTGGAAGAACGGGACTTTCCGAGGAAGATGCAAAGAAGCTTGGCGTCAGCTATACAACTGAATTTGTGAAAGCCGCAGATCATCCAAGCTATTACCCGAATCAGACCCCTATCTGGATCAAGCTGATCTGTGAAAAAGGAACAAACCGAATCCTCGGAGCCCACGCCATCGGCAATAAAGGGGCGGTCCTCCGAATCGATGTATTTGCCGTTGCCATCCATAATAATATGGCAGCAGAAGAACTTGGCATGGTGGATCTTTGTTATGCCCCGCCTTTTGCGGGTGTCTGGGATGCTGTCCATATCGCAAGCAACGCAGCGAAAAAATAGATTAAAGTCAGCGGAAACGCTGGCTTTTTAGTTTTCTCAGGAGGTTTTTGCAAGAAGATGTTGAATATTGTCCATATAAAATCCCTTTTATGGAGGCTGAAATGTTTACAAGAATCGATACAGTCTTTCTGCAGGTAATTGATTTCGGAAAAGCCATTGAATGGTATAGCACTGTGCTTGGCTTCCCGGTAAGATGGAGGGATGACCAGGGAGGGTATGCAGCCTTGGAAATCGGGGAAACACCTTTAACCCTTGTCCGTTCTGAAAAAGTAATTCCTTCCTCTCATATGCCATTTAACTTTTATGTTTCCGATATTGTTGAAGCACATCAGCATCTGGCAGGGCATAAGGTGAAAGCCGGCCCAATCCAGGATGATGGAACGGTAAAGTGGTTTGAGTTTGAAGACCCTGACGGCAATAAGCTGGGCGTATGCCATTTTAAAGAATAAGGAAAAAGCTGCCTCACTTTATGGCAGCTTTTTCAGTTATCAATAAGAATCCTTCGCAAGCTTGGGATGGCGATTCATCGCTCCGAGCAGAATCAGCCCGCTCAGGATGAGGAGTAAGCTTGTGACAACGAAGACTGCAGAAAAACCCAGATAGCCGGAGATAAAACCGCCGATGACCGGACCGATAATGTTGCCGAAGAAGCGGAGGCTAGTGTTGTAGCCGAGCACTTCACCTTGCATGGCAACCGGGGCTTCCTGGCGGATATAAGCGATCCGGACAGGGATGATGCCCCCGATGGTTATTCCAAGCGCAAAGCGGACAAGTACAAGCTGCCACATGTTTGAGACAAATCCTCCCGGCAGATAAAACACGCCTGCGAGGAAGAGGAGAATAACCAATGTTTTTATATAGCCATGCTGGTCCCCGATTTTTCCCCATTGCCTGGCCATCAGCAGATTGCCAAGCCCTGCAGCCGAAAAGGCAATTCCCGCAAAGAACGCCAGATTTTCAGGTCCATGCAATTCACTGACATATAAAGATAATATAGGCTGAATGCTGAAGTGTGCGATTTGAACAAGCGTTGAGATCAGCATAACTGTCAGCAAAACGGGGTTGCTGATAATATGCTGGATGACTGCCTTGCTTGAATACCGCGTTTTCTCGCCCTTTTTTGTTTGGACTTTGTGTTCTTTTGTAAAAAAGACAAGAAAGGCAGAAACAAAGATGGCGATGGAGGTCCATTTAAAGGTATCTGAAAAACCGAATAAATCAGCTAGGACTCCGCCGAGAAGGGGGCCCATCAATGAACCTGTAATGCTTCCGGTCTGCAGTGTCCCCATCACCCTGCCGGCAATTTCCTTCGGAGTCTGTGTGGATATAAACGCCTGGGACATTCCGATGAAGCCGGTAAAAATCCCTGTAAACAGTCTGAGAAAAAACAGCTGCCAGACGTTTGTCACGTACCCCATCAGGAATATGGATATGCCCATCCCGATTCCGGACAGTATCAATATTTTCCTGCGCCCAAAAAGGTCCCCGATTCTTCCCCACACAGGAGAAAAAAGAAATGCAGTCACAAATGTGATCGCAAATGTCCACCCTGACCAATGCTGTACATAAGTTGGAGAGTAGTCGCCAAAACTTTCTATATATAACGAAATAAAGGGAAGCACCATCGTCATGCTGCCTGCCACAAAGAAATTGGCAAACCACATGATCATTAGATTTCTTTTCGTCTGTTTTATCATATTTGAAACACTTCTTTCCGGTAAACATTTCGTTTCCCTAAATATATAATACTAAAAATTTCTAAAAAGAGGAAGGGTTATGCTATCAATCTAATTTTTATATATCCTGATAACCATGATAAAAACGGCTTTTTTAAGGAAAGGCCGAATTTTCTATGACATTTTTACCAGAGTCCGTGAAAAAAACATTGTCTTATAACAGTATTTATTCTATAATTCCTAATAGGAAAAAGATTCAGAATATATATGAAAAAGGGGGAAGTTGTTTGGAAGCTTTTGTTAATCAGCTAAACGGCATTTTATGGAGTACACCTGTTATTTATATCTGTTTAGCTATAGGGTTGTTCTTCTCAGTCTTAACTCGATTTTTACAGGTCCGCCATATCAAGGATATGGTACTGCTCATGTTTAAAGGGAAAAGTTCCGCAGCGGGCGTTTCGTCTTTCCAGGCCTTATCTATTGCTCTTTCCGGCCGTGTAGGAACTGGTAACATCGCAGGTACTGCCACTGCCATCGCAATGGGTGGACCTGGTGCTGTATTCTGGATGTGGGCCATTGCTTTTATCGGAGCAGGCAGTGCATTCGTTGAATCGACGCTGGCACAGATTTACAAAGTGAAAAAAGACGGGCTATACCGAGGCGGTCCGGCCTATTATATTGAAAAGGGAATCGGAATTAAATGGTTTGCCGTCCTTTTCGCTATTTCTGCATTGCTGGCTATGGCGCTTTTGATGCCTGGCATCCAGTCAAACTCAATTGCACTTGGAATGGAAAATGCGTTTGGCATTGATAAAACAGTAACAGGCCTTATTATAATCGGGTTACTTGCACTGATTATTTTCGGCGGTGTTAAGCGTATTGCAAATGTTGCTCAATATGCTGTACCATTTATGGCTGTGGGTTATATTTTAGTAGCTTTAATTATTATTGGCATGAACATTGGCGAACTGCCTGGTGTTATTTCGTTAATTTTCAGCAGTGCCTTTGGTGCAGATTCCATGTTTGGCGGAATTATCGGAAGCGCGATCGCCTGGGGAGTAAAGCGCGGTATCTATTCAAACGAAGCTGGTCAGGGTACAGGCCCGCATGCAGCTGCAGCTGCTGAGGTTTCCCACCCTGCTAAGCAAGGTCTCGTGCAGGCATTCTCTGTGTACATTGATACGTTATTCGTATGTTCCGCAACTGCTTTCATGATTCTATTTACAGGCATGTTCAATACAGTTGGAGCTGATGGAAAGACTCCAATTGTAGAAAACCTTCCTGGAGTGGAAGCCGGCCCTGGTTTCACACAGGCGGCAGTTGAATCTGCACTTCCTGGTTTTGGTGCCGGATTCGTTGCTGTTTCTCTGTTCTTCTTCGCTTTTACAACAATTATGGCTTACTATTATATAGCTGAAACAAATGTAGCTTACTTAATTAATGGCAAGAACAGCAAGCTGGCTATGTTTATCCTGAAAATTGTCTTGCTTGCTGCAACATTCTATGGCGCTGTTAAAACAGCAGGCCTGGCGTGGGCGCTCGGAGATGTTGGTTTGGGACTGATGGTTTGGCTGAACTTAATTGCCATCGTTATCTTAAGAAAACCGGCCCTGATTGCACTGAAAGATTACGAGGCCCAGAAGAAACAAGGTCTTGATCCAGTATTCAATTCCAAGAAGCTTGGCATTAAAAATGCTGAGTATTGGGAAGAGGAATACAAGCCGCAGGAAGAAAAAGTATCTTAATAGAAGATAAGAGATGTCCGGCTGATGCCGGGCATTTTTTTTTACAATCTTTAAACTACTTTTACAATTTTCAGGTTATTTCTTAGCATTCTCTTAATATTCATCTTTTAGTATTGTACTTGGGTTTGGTTTGGTACATAAATACGATGCAAATATTATTGAATAATATGAAGAGGTGCTTAGGATGACTGAATTGAATCGCCGCAAGTTTTTAACGTATGTAGGTACAGGTGTTGGAGCATTGACTGTCGCTTCGACAGGTTTGGGGGCAATGGTACCAAAAGCGGAGGCTAAGGGTGTTGAGGCAGCCTCCCATTTATTCGGATTCCAGAAGAAAATCTCTGGATTAAATTTTAAGCCGATTGACCCGACAGATAAAGATGACCTTGTTTTACCACGTGGATACAAATACGATGTTGTGGCAGCATATGGAGATGTCATTAACAAAAAAGGCGATACATTCGGCTTTAACAATGACTTTACATTATATTTTCCAATTGATAAGGACAAGCGTGGTCTCTTATGGGTGAATCATGAATATTCAAGCGATCTATTTGTTCATGGTGCAAGGCCGGCAAATGGCAAGTATACGGCAGCGCAAATTCAGAAAATGCTATACAACCAGGGAGGATCAATTATCGAGGTATACCGTGATAAAGAAGGCACCTGGAAAATGGACACGGATTCCAAATATGCGCGCCGTATTACAGGCTTGACTCCATTCCAGCTCACAGGTCCTGCCAAAGGTTCAAAAGCAGTGGGTGGTGCAACGAATGTACAGGGAACTTTTGCTAATTGTTCTGGCGGCATGACATTGTGGGGCACGGTTTTATCAGCTGAGGAGAATTTCGAATCTACCTCAAAGGATGCAGGATTAAATGAAA
This sequence comes from Cytobacillus sp. Bac17, assembly GCF_024519925.1. NCBI lineage: Bacteria > Bacillati > Bacillota > Bacilli > Caryophanales > Bacillaceae > Cytobacillus > Cytobacillus sp. Bac17. The sequence continues at coordinate 23,171 of NZ_JALJRC010000007.1, forward strand.
CACATTATGGCTGGATTGTGGAAATCGATCCGTTTGATCCTAATTTCAAGCCGCGCAAGCACACCGCCCTTGGTCGCTTTAACCATGAAAATGCAGCAGTCGGCCTGACCAATGACAATCGGGTTGTGGTTTATATGGGTGATGATAAGAAAGATGCATGCGTGTATAAGTTCATCAGCAAAAATAAATATGTAAAATCCCGCGGAAAAGCAAATGCAGACCTTCTTGAAGAAGGGACGCTTTATGTGGCTAATATGGGCAGCGGAAAATGGGTGCCATTAACTATCGAAAATGTGCAGAAAGCTGTCAAGGGGAATGCAGATCTTTTAAAGAAATTCCAAACACAGGCCGATGTGGCTGTTCACTGCCATGAAGCAGCTCTGCTTGTTGGCGGAACACCTACTGACCGTCCGGAAGATGTGGAAATCAGCCCGTTCGATAAAACGGTATTCATTGCCCACACCAACAATGACAAACATGGCAACTTTCACGGCCATATTACTAGATTTATTGAAGAGGGAGATGACTTGGGTGCACTGACTTTTGATTTTGAAATTTTCGCAGCCGGCGGAAAACAGAGCGGCTTCAGTGCACCTGATAATCTAACTTTCGATAGCCTTGGCAATCTCTGGACGGTAACAGATATGTCATCAAGCAAGCTGAATACAGGAATCTACACGCATTTCGCCAACAATGGCATGTTCGTCATCCCGACTATCGGAAAAAATACCGGCGAAGCCTTTCAGTTTGCTTCAGCTCCCGTTGAAGCAGAACTAACTGGACCATCCTTTACACCAAACGAAACAACCCTGTTCCTGTCCATTCAGCATCCGGGAGAAGAGACGGAAGACCTGAACAATCTGACAAGCAAATGGCCGCACCGCAAGGGAGATACTATGCCGCGCCCGGGAGTTGTGGCGATTACAGGCTTCAAATACTAGGAGGTTATTATGCTATCAAATATCGGGATACCAGGATTGATTATTGTTCTAGTGCTGGCGCTGATCATTTTCGGCCCATCCAAGCTTCCTGAAATCGGCAGGGCATTCGGCACAACCCTGAAAGAATTTAAAAAATCCACACGCGAACTGGTTTCAGACGAACAGCCGGAAGAAAAGAAAAAAGAATTGCTATAAGAATGAATAGGGAAGGGAGAGATATCTTCCTTCCTTTTATAGTGAGGTGAATAATATGAATAATGAGGCAGTAAATGTCCTCCAGCATTTTGAAGAGCTTCGGAAGAGGCTGATGATTATAGCGGCTGTCTTTATAGCGTTCTTGGCACTATCCTTTATTTTTGTCAGCGACATTTACCAGTGGCTGGTTAGGGATCTGGATTTTAAATTGGCTGTTCTCGGTCCTTCTGAGATTCTATGGGTCTATTTTATGCTTGCGTCTGTTGTCGCCATTGCAGCCGCCATCCCGGTAGCTGCCCATCAAATCTGGCTGTTCGTCAGCCCGGCGCTTACCGGAATGGAAAAAAAGGTAGCCTTATCCTATATTCCCGCGTTATTTTTCCTGTTCATTACCGGTATAGCATTCGGATATTTCATTCTTTTGCCGCTGGTTCTGAATTTTTTAATGACCTTATCGGGAGATATGTTCACCGCCTTTTTTACAACGGAAAAATACTTTCAATTCGTGCTGCATTTAACACTGCCATTCGGCTTTCTGTTCGAGCTTCCGGTTGTGATTATGTTCCTGACCAGCCTTGGCATCCTCAATCCCTATTCGCTGCAGAAGATAAGGAAGTATGCCTATTTCGTGCTGATTGTGGTGGCGATTTTAGTTACACCGCCCGATTTTATTTCAGATATTTTGGTTACATTGCCTCTCCTGCTGCTGTACGAGGCGAGTGTAAGCCTGTCCAAAATCATTTATAACCGAAAGCAGAAAAAGCAGGCTGTTTTGCAGTAACTATAATAAAAATCAAAACACAAAAAAAGCTTGGACCGTAAATGTCCAAGCTTTTCTATTATTCTCTTACTTAACACGAGGGAAGCCAAAGCCTGATGCATAATCGTCACCTGCTGCAGCTCCTGTTCCGCCAAGAATATCATTTTGCTTGGCCCGGTTCTGAAGCTCGCTGCGAAGCTGGGTGTGGCTCATGGATGGATTCTGAGCCCAGATCTTAGCAGCTAATCCGGATACATGAGGAGTAGCCATGGATGTGCCGCTGATTGTGCTGTAGCTGCCATCATACCAGGTGGATTCAATTGCTCTGCCTGGTGCAGAGAGCTCGACATCACGCTCCTGGATTAGGTAGTCGCCATCAGTAGCAGGGTTGCCTCTTGATGAAAAATCTGCAACACGGTAAGAACCATTTTGCTGAACATTTTCAAGAGCCGCTACTGCAACAGCATTCACCAATGCGCCAGGATAGCCAATCGTGTTATCGGCAGGACCATCATTTCCGGCAGCAGCAACTACCAGGACACCTTTGCTATAGGCGTAATCAACTGCATCTGCAATCAATGTGCTTTTAGAGCTTGAACCCAATGACATGGAAATGACCACTTTAGATCCTGTGCTGACCGCTTCATCGGCCGCATGCTTAATAGCTCCGGCGATGTCATCAGAATACCCTGATCCTCTGTCATTTAACACCTTATATGCCCAGAGATCTGCGTCTGGGGCTACCCCATAAACACCTTGTCCGTTATCACCGCCATGAGCCAGTACAGTACCCGCAACATGTGTGCCGTGTCCGTTCTTATCCCCACAGCTGCCGTCAATTAAAGGTGACTTTCTTTGTGTAAAGTCCTTACACTGTTCAGCTTGTCCGGCAAGATCAGCATGTGCTGTATTTACACCTGTGTCCAGAACGGCAACCTTTACCCCGTTTCCGCCTGAAGTGCTTTGGATGGAGCTGTCATTATAAATGGCCTCAATTCCCCAAGGTGTACCGTCTGCCGGAGCTGATGCAGCCCCTGATCCAGGTTTTGCTGCGGTCACAGGTGAGTTCTTTACTTCTTCAACTTTATCAATCTTTAAGTTTTTATTTTTTAAAAGTGCCTGATACTGTTTAGCATTAACCGTAGTAGTAAAACCTTTCTGGCCAAAATCCCATCGTACTCCATAGTTCGATTTTGCCTTTGCTTTTTCTGCACTTGGGCCCTGAATGACAACCCGATAGGTTTCATTGCTCTCAACCTGCTGACCGAATGCCCCTGACGCAAATACAGATAGTCCCATTGCTGCACTTAGTAATGCTGACCCAATGACTCTTTTTTTCTTCATCCAAAATCTCCTCTCAGAATATGTATGGTCACAGCTGAATAGCTGTGACTCTATTATATTTACAAAATTCAGAATAATAAAACGATACTTTGGGCCTATTTTTACTCAAATTCAGCATTTATATCAAGAAATTCCCGGCTGGCATCCTCACATGCAAATTAATATTCTTTCAGTAATAGGTAAATATTTCAATATATGAATTGGATACTAATAAAGTTAATCATGCTCTAAGGAGGGTAAAAGCCTATTAAGACAATAAAGGAGGGTGAAATATGAGAGCTGTAACCTACCAGGGAGCGAAAGATATTCAAGTAAAAAATGTAGAGGATCCCAGAATTGAAAAGCGGGATGATGTCATTGTCCGCATCACGTCAACCGCCATTTGCGGATCGGACCTTCATTTATATCAGGGGAATATGCCATTGCGGCCCGGCTATGTTATCGGGCATGAACCTATGGGGATCGTTGAGGAGACAGGCCCTGATGTGACACGGGTAAAAAAAGGCGACAGGGTGGTCATCCCATTTAATGTATCGTGCGGGCATTGCTTCTATTGCCAGCATGATATGGAAAGCCAATGTGATAATTCGAACCCGCATCATGATTCAGGCGGCTACTTTGGCTATACCGAGAAATACGGAAACCATCCGGGCGGCCAGGCAGAGTTTCTAAAGGTGCCGTTTGGCAATTTCATGCCATTTGTTATACCGGAATCGTGCGAACTGGAGGATGAATCACTGCTCTTTTTATCGGATGTTCTGCCGACAGCCTATTGGAGTGTGGAACATTCAGGCGTTAAAGCAGGAGACACAGTCATCGTCCTCGGCTGCGGTCCCATCGGGTTAATGACCCAGAAATTTGCCTGGATGAAAGGAGCTAAACGGGTAATTGCAGTAGATCATCTCGATTACCGTCTCAATCACGCCAAGCTTACCAATGATGTGGAAGTCTATGACTTTACGAAATATGATGACATGGGAGCTTATCTAAAAGAAATCACCCAGGGCGGAGCTGATGTAGTCATTGATTGTGTCGGCATGGACGGGAAGAAATCCGCTGTTGAAAAAATCGAGCAGAAGCTTAAGCTCCAGGGCGGAACGCTGGGCCCGATCCAAATCGCGACGAAAGCTGTCCGCAAATTCGGAACTGTCCAGCTGACGGGTGTATACGGGCTGACTTATAATATGTTCCCGCTGGAGGAATTTTTCTCGAGAAACATCACCATTAAAATGGGCCAGGCGCCTGTGGTGCACTACATGCCTGAGCTATTTGAAAAAATAACGAATAAGGAATTCGATCCGAAGTCTATCATCACTCATCAGATTCCGCTCGAAGAAGCTGATCGGGCGTATAAAATTTTTAATGACCATGAAGATGACTGCATTAAAGTCATCTTAAAACCTTAACAAACACAAACCAGCCTGGATATACCCGGGCTGGTTTTTTGAAGTTTAAGAATATAACATAATATACATATTTCGACATAAACGTATATAATAGTGCTAAAGACACATTATTAATAGAGTTAACCAAGGAGCATGGAAATGAAAGGCTTTAACCAACAGACTTTGATAAAAGAAGAAACAAAAGCAGTTAAGCTTTTTATATGGCTATTCTATATAATATTAACACTTTATGATTTGTTTTATTATTATCTGCTTCCCCTCAATACTGGCGGCAGTACCGGCCTGCCAAAGGGCGGGCTTGGATGGGGGTATTATCTGGCTATTATCGGACTCCTGCCCTTAGCGCTGTATTTAATCAGGACAAAACGCCCTTTTCAGGTAAAATACTTATTTTTTGCAGGCTTTTTCCTGATAGATTTTAGTAACAGCATGCTGATCTATTTCGGTGAGTCGAAGGAATTTCAGAGCGGAAGCGCAGTAGAACTTTTATTTATTATATTTGCGCCGATTTTTGTGAATAAGCGCTATTTTTGGATAGTAACCGGCGGAATGATTGCGAAGTATCTTCTGGCTGGTTTACTGTTGAGCAGCCAAAAGGTAATGGTGCCAATCGTGCTTATGGCCATTTTTTCAAGTGTTTCATATGTTCTGCTGAACCGCTTCTATTCCTATATTCACTCGCTGACACATGTTTTCCAGGAGCTCCGCCAGACTGAAAAGCTGGCTGCTGTCGGACAGATGGCTTCGGCAGTCGGCCATGAAGTAAGAAATCCTTTAGCAGCTTTAAGAGGATTTACTCAGCTGCAGATGGAAAAACATCCTGAAGATCAGGACCGCTACAAGATCATGATTGAGGAAATCGACCGCATTAATCTGATTGCCGATGACCTTATGATCCTAAGCAAGCCAAGGCTGCCTCTGTTTAAAAAAGTTGAACTGAATGCAGTGATTAACTATGTCATCTCGATCATACATGAACAGGCAGCCAATCAGAATATCCGTGTCGAAACAGAAAATCTGGAAGCTGTTCCTAAAGTTCAGTGTGACGAAAATATGCTGAAGCAGTCTTTTATTAATTTGATCAAGAATGCGATGGAATCTATGCCAGAAGGCGGCACGATCCTGATTTCGGCCAAAGTGGCGGAGGGTGACAAGGTTTTAATCAGCATTAAAGATGAAGGCTGCGGGATTGATGCTGAGAATATGGAACGGGTCGTGGATCCATTTTATACAACTAAGCCGGATGGAACCGGTTTAGGGCTGATGGTTACCAAGCAGATTGTGGATGAACACAAGGCGGAAATCACGTTTGAAAGTGAAAAGGGGATAGGGACAATTGTGACTCTTACTATTCCTATAGAGCAGCCAACCCAATAAAAGAATTCAGGGTGATGTCATTTAATATACAGGGCAGACCTGGAAATTAGTAACTGACATTATAATAATACTATTCGAAATCGTACAGCACCCTATGAGGGTGCTGTATTTTATTAGGTAAATAGGCTTCTTTTTTACAAAAATTTAATGATTTTCCTATGTTAATTCCGACTAATTGCTCATTCTCAAATAAGTCTAAAAATAGATAGAATTATGAATGTTATCATCCTAATCTACTATAATTTGAGGAGATGTATTCATTTGAAAAAGCCTATGCGCAAACTTGGAAAGACGATACTCGCAACAACGATGGCCCTATCTGTCTTAGCAGCTCCTATTTCATATGATTCTGTCATGGCGGCAAAGCCTGATCATGCAGGGAAACCGGAACTTAAATTCAGCCATGAAGTAAGCCTGCGGATACTGGGAACAACAGATATACATACACACCTTTATAACTATGATTACTATAAAGATGCAGAAACCATTGAATTTGGTCTGGCTAAAACAGCTACCTTAATCAAACAGGCAAGAAAAGAAGCAAAGAATACATTATTATTTGACAACGGAGACCTCATTCAGGGTAATCCGCTTGGCGATTATAAAGCAAAAGTAGATCAGCTTGAGGATGGGGAAATGCATCCCGTGTTCAAGGCTATGGAACTATTAGATTATGATGCCGCTACGGTAGGAAACCATGAATTCAATTATGGCCTCGAATATCTGGATGAGGTTCTGGATGATGCGCCATTTCCTTATGTAAATGCCAATGTCTACAAAGACGACGATGATAATAATCCGGAAAACGATAAAAATTACTTTAAACCATATAAAATCATCAAGAAAAAAGTCGTTGATGAAAAAGGAAGAAAACAGGTCATTAAGGTTGGGGTTATCGGTGCTGTGACTCCGCAGATTACACAATGGGACAAAGCCAATCTTGATGGAAAAATCATCACAAAAGACATTGTAAAATCAGTAGAAGCCAATATTCCTAAAATGAAAGATGAAGGTGCGGACATTATCATTGCACTTGCGCACTCCGGCATGGGGGACGCAGCATATGCTGAGATGGAAGAGAATGCAGCCTACGACTTAACAAAAGTAGAAGGCATTGATGCGGTTATTTCCGGACACAACCATAAGAATTTTCCGGGAGATTTCACCGATCTTCCTGAAGTGGATGCAGAAAAGGGAACGGTCAACGGGGTGCCCTTCATCATGCCTGGCAGCTGGGGCAATCAGCTTGGCGTTATGGACCTGACTATTGCCAAGGTAAAGGGCAAGTGGGAGGTTAAGGATTCCCAGTCATCTTTAAGGTCTATTTTTAGAAGTTATAAAAATGAATCCGGCGCGACCGTCAAGGAAAGCCTTGCAGATGCAGATCCTGCTATTTTGAAAGCTGTAAAGGAAGAGCATGAAGGAACCGTGAATTATGTCCGCCAGCCTGTCGGGGAAACAAAAGCTGATATCCACAGCTATTTTGCACTTGTAAAAGATGACCCGTCCATTCAAATTGTGACGAATGCACAGAAGTGGTATATTGAGAAGCAATTAAAAGGAACACCAGATGAAAATACACCAGTGCTTTCGGCGGGAGCTCCTTTTAAAGCAGGCGGCCGCAACGGGGCAAGCTATTACACATATATCCCTGAAGGCACAATCGCCATTAAAAATGTAGCCGATCTATACCTGTATCCGAATACAGTCGCTACGGTAAAAATTAAAGGGGCAGATGTGAAGGAATGGCTTGAAATGTCTGCAGGCCAGTTCAATCAGATAAAAGATAATGAAGCGGGAGAACAGTCACTCATTAATAATGATTTCCCTACTTATAACTATGATGTAATCGATGGTGTGACATATGAGATCGATGTAACAGAACCTGCTAAGTATGATAAAGATGGCAAGCAGGTTAATGCTGATGCAAATAGAATCAAAAATCTTCAGTATAACGGAGCACCTATTGATCCGGATCAGGAATTCATCGTTGTGACAAATAATTATCGGGCCAGCGGCACTTTCCCTGGAGTTAGAAACAACACGGCAGTAGAGCTTTATCCGGATGAAAACCGCCAGGCGATCATTGATTATATCCGAGAAGAACAAACCATCGATCCTTCTGCAGATGCCAATTGGTCATTTGTACCGGTTGCCGGTGGCGTAAATGTAACGTTCGAATCTTCACCGGATGCAAAGGATGCGATTGCTGAAGGCAGCGGAATCGGCTATGCGGGGGAAGCAGCCAATGGCTTTGCGAAATATTCGCTTCAATTCCCGGAGCCAAAGCCATTTGATGTCCAACTTTTGGGGATCAATGATTTCCATGGTCAGCTTGATACATTTAATTCCGGTTTGAATGCGGGTGGAATCGAGTATTTAGCTGCACACTTAAAACAGCGTGAAGCAGAGAATCCCAATACAATTATGCTGCATGCAGGTGATGCAGTAGGGGCGAGCTCCCCTGTTTCGGCCCTTCTTCAGGACGAGCCAACAATTAAAATGCTTAATGAGATCGGCTTTGATATAGGTACAGTCGGCAACCATGAATTCGATGAAGGGGTAGACGAAATGCGACGCCTTATCAATGGCGGGGCCCATCCAAAAACTGTGGAGAAGTATGGCGAGTTTGAAGGAGCAAACTTCCCGTATGTTGCAGCTAATGTAGTGGATGAAACAACAAAGGAGCCAATCCTTGATCCCTATGTAATTAAAGAAGTAAATGGAGTGCCAGTCGGCTTTATTGGCATTGCCTATTCCGATACTCCTGGAATTGTTACGCCAAGCGGAACGGCAGGTGTAGAATTCACGGACGAAGCGGAAGCAATCAACAAGTACACAGCTGAGCTGAAGGAACAGGGTATTAAATCGATTGTGGTCATTACTCATAACCCTGTAAAGTCCGATATAGATGGGTCTAATCCTCAAGAGGAACTCGCTGACATTGCGAATGCAGTTGATGATGAAGTGGATGTGATGTTTGGCGGCCATAACCATCAGTACACAAATACTGTGGTGGACGGGAAATTGCTTGTTCAATCTTATTCCTATGGAACTGCTTTTTCCGATGTGGACTTAACAATTGATCCAGTGACAAAAGATATTGTTGCTAAAAAGGCTGAAATCGTAAGCGCCACACGTGACGTTGAACCTGTTGCAGAAATTAAGCAAATGCTTGATGCTTATATTGCTGATGTGGCTCCGATTTTAAATGAAGTCATCGGTCATACTTCAACAGGTATTACGAGAGAGGTAAATGCTGATGGAGAATCTCCGATGGGCAACCTGATTGCAGATTCCATGATTGCGCAGACCAATACCGATTTTGCCTTCATGAACTCAGGCGGCGTCCGTGCAGGCATTGATGCTGGAGATATTACGTGGAAAGAAGCTTTTACGGTACAGCCTTTCGGAAATGACCTTGTGACATTGACATTGACCGGTGCCCAGATAAAAGAACTTTTTGAACAGCAATGGGGTTCAAAAGAGAGAATCATGCATGTTTCCGGCTTAAAGGTAACGTATGATTCTTCGAGAGCTGCCGGAGATCGGATCGTATCTTTAGTAAAGACAGATGGAACGCCAATCGCTGCTGAACAGGAATATTCTGTGACGGTAAACAACTATATGGCTGATGGCGGAGACGGCTACAGCGCTCTTTTAAACGGTAAAAACCGCACAGTGGATATTGTCGACCTTGATGCTTTAATCAGCTACATCAAAGAACAGAAAGAAGTAAACCCAGCGGTTGAAGGAAGGATTACAAAATTGAATAAATAATAGGAAGGGACCATCAGAGTAGTCTGATGCTCCCTTTTCTATATGTCCTAAAAATAGGTGAAAGTACCTATTTTTTCTCGTTTCAGCGAATGAATTAATTACAATTACCCATTCAAATATTATCAAAATATTAAAATAACAGTATTGTTAGACTATTAAAAACTTTATGTTAGTTTGATAGAATTAATCTCGCACTTCGAAAATTCAGAAAAACTAAATAGGAGGCTATAAGAATGAGTAATAAGAATAAACCTTTTAAGGTTGTATCTTCCATTACAGCCAGCACGATGATGGCAGCTGCACTATTTGCGGGATCTTTTGCCGGGACAACAGCAGCTCCTTCAAAAGCTTCAGCTGAGGAACTTTCTGCACCGATTGATTTGAACATTGTGAATGAAGAACGCCTGGGAAAGGCATTAAAAGAAAGAGGATTAGTTAAAAAGGATGCTTCCTCAAAAGAAGTAGAAAAGGCAGTAAAGGATTACATAAATGAAAAACAAGGTGAAAAGCAGCCTGGAAGTACAAAAAATAGCCATGACCATAAGGATGAGTTTGACAAAAAAACAAAAGAATTCTTAACCAAACAAAAAGACAAGCTGTCAAAGCAGCTGAATAAAGGCCATAAAAACTATAAAAAGGGCAAACCGGACGGCTATGTAAAAGTAGATCCGGCCAAAGAAGCAAACTACAATGGCGGTGTCAGAACAGACAAAGTGCTTGTGCTATTAACTGAATTTGAAGATTTCAAGCATAACAATGTAATACAGGAAGAGGGCTATATGTATGCTGATGATTTCAGCAAAGAGCACTATGAAAAACTAATGTTTGGCGATACTGAATTTGAATTATTTAATGGAGATAAAGTAAAAACATTTAAGCAGTTCTATGAAGAACAGTCCGGAGGCAGCTATACGGTTGACGGCACTGTTTCTGAATGGCTGACGGTCCCTGGAAATGCGAGTGATTATGGTGATGATAGCCCTAACGGAGGCCATGACAATCTATCTCCTCTTGGGCCACGGGACTTAGTAAAAGAGGCTTTAAAAGCAGCTGCAGACGCTGGAATGGATCTTTCTGCATACGATGAATTTGATCTATATGATTTAGATGGAGATGGTAACTTTAATGAGCCTGATGGATTAGTTGACCATCTCATGATTATCCACGCTGGTACAGGGCAGGAAGCTGGCGGAGGTGCGCTCGGTGATGATGCCATCTGGTCTCACCGCTGGACGCTTGACGGAGTATTTGCAGTTCCGAATACAACTGCCAAGGTAGATTATTGGGGCGGAAAAATGGGCGCATTTGATTATACGATTCAGCCTGAAGACGGAGCTGTCGGGGTGTTTGCACATGAGTTCGGACATGATTTGGGATTGCCGGATGAGTATGATACACAATACACCGGTCAAGGTGAGCCGGTTGCTTCCTGGTCCATCATGAGCGGCGGCAGCTGGAACGGAAAAATTGCAGGTACTGAGCCTACAAGCTTCTCGCCGCAAAACAAAGAATTCTTTCAAAAAGGCATGGGCGGAAACTGGGCCAATATTATGGAAATAAATTATGCAGATATTGATAAAAAAGGCTTGGCAACTGTTATTGACCAAAGTGTAACCAAATCTAAAAACCCGGGAATTGTAAAAGTAAATCTTCCTGAAAAAGAAGTGAAGGGAATTGCACCAGCGTTCGGTGAGAAATATTACTACAGCACAAAAGGCGATGACCTTCATACCACTTTGACGACACCTGAATTTGACTTAACAAATGCTGAAACAGCTGCCTTCAATGCGAAAGTTTATTATGATATTGAGTTTGATTATGATTATCTAACGGTTACTGCAAAAGCAGCCGATGGGACAGAAGCTGAGCTCGATGTAATTGGTGATGATGATACAGATGGCGATGCCCGTGCTGAATCTTCAAAAGGACAATGGGCAGATAAGACATATGACTTAAGCGAATTTGCCGGTAAAAAAGTTAGCCTGACATTCGAATATGTAACAGATGGTGGACTGGCATTAGATGGATTTGCTATTGATAATATTTCCGTAACGGCTGATGAGGAAGTTATTTTTACCGACGATGCTGAAGGCGAATCTCAGATGACTCTTGACGGATTCATTGTTTCCAACGGAATCAGCTATGCGAAGAACCATTATTATCTGGAGTGGAGAAACTACTCAGGCTCTGATACGGCACTTGCCCAATCAAGAGGAGTAAAATATAACACTGGTTTAGTTGTTTGGTATGCAGATGACAGCCACACAGATAACTGGGTTGGTGTTCATCCTGGAGAAGGTTTCCTTGGAGTGGTGGATTCACATCCGGAAGCCATTACCGGTCTGCTAGATGGAAAAGAAACGGTATCTCAAAGCACAAGATATCAGATTGCAGATGCTGCGTTTTCCTTGGACAAAACACCAGCATGGGAAGTAAGCTCGCCAACCCGAGGTGATTATGACTACCCAGGTTTAAAGGGAATATCTGTTTTTGATGATTCTAAAACATACATCAACAGCCTCATTCCTGATGCTGGACGAATTGTTCCGGAACATGGCCTGAAATTCCAAGTGGTCGGTGAAGCAAAGGACAACTCTGCCGGAGCAGTATGGATTCACAAATAAGATTTAAAGGTGCGAGCCAGAAATGGCTTCGCGCCTTTTTCTGTTAAGGGTGGACAACTTCCTGCCTATAAGCTAGTATCATTACCGATACTAGTTTTTTCCGATTTTCGGCTATACTAAAAATAATTATTTGATTACACGTAATAAAGTTAAAAGGAGTAACATATGACACAATCTTTTATTGAAGATATGAAGCCATTTATCCAGAAGGCATGGGAAAAGTCTGCATTTGCACAGCCGACGACCGTTCAGGCAGAGGCGGTTCCGCTGGCTTTGGAAGGCAGGGATATTATTGCCGAGTCCCCGACTGGAACAGGCAAAACACTTGCTTACCTGCTGCCGGTCCTTGAAAATATTGACCCGGATAAACAGGCGGTTCAGGCCGTCATTTTAGCCTCTTCACAGGAGCTTGTGATGCAGATATTAAGCGAGATCCAAAAATGGGCAGAAGGCAGCGGGATTAAAGCCGCTTCTTTTATTGGCGGAGCCAACGTAAAAAGGCAGCTTGAAAAATTGAAGAAGCATCCGCATATTGCTTTGGGAACGCCAGGCCGGGTGCTTGAGCTGATTAAACAGAAAAAGCTGAAAATGCATGAAGTGAAAACAGTTGTTCTCGATGAAGGAGACCAGCTTCTTGTTCCAGAACATGCTCAGACTGTCCAAAATATTGTTAAGTCTACGCTTAAAGAACGCCAGGTCCTGCTATTCTCAGCCACACTGCCTCCGGTTGTTGAACAGCTTGCGAAAGAGCTGACAGCTGATGCTGAAGTGATTCGTGTTGAGAAGGATGAAACCATTCAGGCTGCAGGTGTGGACCATATTTATTTTGTGGCAGAAGCAAGGGATAAAATTAAGATGCTCGAAAAAATCTCAAGGCTTGAGGACATTAAAGCACTGGTATTCGTTAAGGATATTGGCAACCTGACCGTCATGGCAGAAAAGCTTGATTTTAAAAACATCTCTTCAAGCACTTTGCACAGCGATCTGAGCAAATTCGACAGACAGAAAGCAATCAAAAACTTCCGCACAGGCAAAACCAATATGCTGATTGCTACAGATGTTGCGGCAAGAGGGCTGGACATCAAAGGAGTCACCCATGTGGTGCATTTCGACTTCCCGAAAGATATGAATCAATATGTCCATCGCTCGGGAAGAACAGGAAGATTCGGTGCAAGCGGAACCGTTATCTCTCTGGTTACTGAAAGAGAAGAGCGCGAACTCAAGAAAATGGCAAAAGAACTAGGCCACACTGCAGAAAAGAAAGTAATGCGAGGCGGCCATATCGTATAAAGATCAAACAGCCAGGCACCTATATCAGTTGGTGCCTGGCATTTTTCTTATATAAAGGAATTTCCCCTTTTCTAAGCGAATTAGTAAGTGGAGCTTTATTTAACTAAAGAATAAGGGGAAATCAAATAATGGAGAATCCAAGGCTAAAGAGCTTTCATGATGAAGATCTGCTTGAAGCGACGATAGATGAATTGCAGGAAAAATTGCAGAATGGGGAAATTACCTCCAAAGACCTTGTAATGATGTACATGAACCGGATTGGACAGCTGGATGAAAACATTCATTCTGTGTTAGAACTCAATCCGGATGCATTGCATATTGCAGCTGCTCTAGATGCGGAAAGAGAAGAACAGGGGCCGCGCAGCCCTCTTCACGGCATTCCCATATTGTTAAAGGATAATATCGATACAGGGGACAAAATGCAGACAACTGCAGGTTCACTCGCCTTGAAGAATCATTGTGCACAGAAGGATTCGTTTGTGGCCTCTCAATTAAGGCAAGCGGGAGCCGTCATTTTAGGAAAAACCAATATGACAGAATGGGCCAATTTTATGACGGAAGGGATGCCAAGCGGATACAGTTCACGAGGCGGACAGACGCTGAATCCATATGGACCGGGTAAATTTGATGTGGGTGGCTCCAGTGCAGGATCGGGTGCAGCCATCGCCGCTAATTTTGCGGCCGCAGCCATCGGAACGGAGACATCAGGTTCCATTTTAAGTCCTGCCAGTCAGAATTCTCTCGTTGGAATTAAGCCGACAGTCGGACTTGTCAGCCGAACCGGCATTATTCCAATTGCCCATAGCCAGGATACTGCCGGTCCTATGGCGAGAACGGTTAAGGATGCCGCTTTATTATTAAACGTACTTGCAGTATCTGACGAAAATGATCCGATTACCATGACAAATAAAGATCTGCGGGGCAAGGATTTTACCGTTTTCCTTGATGAAGCCGGATTAGAAGGTACACGAATCGGCATTGCCCGGGAGACTTATTTTGACTACCTAAGTTCTGAAAAGCTCTCAGTCATGAATAAGGCAGTAAACGATTTAAAGGAGCTGGGTGCAGAGGTGGTAGACGAGGTGGTGATCCCATCCACTAAAGAGGAGTGGAGCCGAGATGTCCTGACATATGAATTTAAGGCAGATTTGAATGCTTACCTGCGAACGGTCGCACCGCACCTTAATATTCGCACCCTGTCCGATGTCATTCATTTTAATGAAAATAATAGCGAAAAGTGCTTAAAATACGGCCAATCCATCCTGATTGAGGCAGAGGAGACAAGCGGAAATCTGACGGAAATGGCCTATATATCTGCACTTGAGAAAGATATTTATTTTTCAGGAGAGAAGGGCATTGATTACGTGATGAAAGAGCATCACCTCGATGCCATCGTGTTTCCGAATAATTATGGAGCAGGCATCCCTGCAAAAGCGGGATATCCATCCATCACAGTACCGGCCGGCTATACGCCTGAAGGTGAGCCTGTGGGCATTACATTTACAGGACTTGCCTACAGTGAGCCGCTCCTTATTAAGCTTGCTTATGCCTTTGAGCATGCCACCAGGCATAGGAAAGCTCCAGAACTTGGAGTGCTGGCATAGAATAACTGCCGGTTAATTGACTCATACTACTTCTGAAAAACAAAAAAGGAGCAGATGAGAATATGGGCAGAACTAAACGCGGAAACGGCAATGCACAGCGCAATAACAATAAACACAGACCGCAGCGCACAAGCGAAGAGCTTGTTGAATTCACAACGGGAAGCAAAGAAAAGAAAGAAAACAACGTGCAGGACTGATGAGCAAATCCTCCTTTATAGAAGGAGGATTTTTTGTTAGGCGTGAAAAAGGCTATCTGAAAATAAAAATGAGTTATACGGCAATAAAAGGGTTTATCCGAAAATAAAAAAGAGCTATCTGCAAGTAAAACCCAGCTATCCGAAAGTAAAAGCAGTCACAATCTCTCAGGCAGCCAGATTTATATAGTAAAAGTGCTTCCGCACATAAAAATAAGCTATCCGCACATAAAAAGATTTATCCGCTCATAAATTGGTACTATCTCCAAAACAAGCAAGTGAATCCTCGCAAAAATGCTGATAAATCCATAGAAAAAGACAGTTTTCTCAGGAGAACTGTCTTTTTTCTTCAAGTTATTCTTCAACCTTTTTCAGAGGCTTGGCTGCCGGACCTTCAACGACTGTTCCGTCATAGGAGAAGCGGGAGCCGTGGCATGGGCAGTCCCAGGTGCGGTCGCCGTGGTTCCATTCGCATTCACATCCCATGTGGGTGCAGGTTGTATCTACAAGATGGAGGCTGCCTTCAGGATCCCTGTAAGCACCTGTCCGCTTGCCATTGATCATTACGACTCCGCCTTCATCATGAGACAGATCTGCCGTTTCTTTAGGCACAAATTCAAGCTTCCCTTTAATCAGCTGTCCAGCTACATCAGTATTGGCTGCAATAAATTTCTTGATGCTTGGGTCAGCCTGAAATCTGGATGGGGTAAACAGCTCGGCATAAGGGTTGTCCCTTTCCATAATCTGATCTTTTATCAGCATTGCAGCTGCTGTCCCGTTTGTCATTCCCCATTTCCGGTAGCCTGTTGCGACAAAGATATTCTTCTGTTTGGACGTAATTGGGCCGATATACGGGACTTTATCAAGCGTATATAAATCCTGGGCAGACCAGCGATAAGGATAATCGGTTATGCCGAGCACCTCTTCCGCAAAGGCTTCAAGGGCTTCGTAATGCTTCATCGTATCTGGTCCATGACCCGTCTTGTGGCTGTCGCCGCTCACTAAAATGAGTTTGTCTCCGTTATAGGGTGTGTACCTCAGTGAGCGGGTCGGTGAATCGGCACTATAATACATGCCTCCAGGAAAATCCTCTTTAGTTTTTACGCCAAGTACATAAGATCTTTCCGGAGATAATCTGGCAAAATAAAAACCTTTCTTATCCGCAAAAGGGAAGTGGGAAGCTGCAATGACATATTTGCATTTCAGGCGATGGCCTTCTCTGGTCACGACATCAGGCAGGCTGCCATCTTCAATGTCTGCAGCTGTTGTATTTTCATAAACAATACCGCCCAAATCCACAAAGTCTTTAAGAAGCTTTTTCAGGTATTTCAGCGGATGAAACTGGGCTTGATCAAACATGGAGAGCACCGCTGTTGTGTTGATGTTAAAAGGAATGCTCTCTTTCATTCCGCTTGGAATTCCGAGTTTTTCGTATGCTTGCCGCTCTTTTTCAACTTTTCGTGCATACTCTTCTGAAACAGCATATATGATTGCTTCTTCGTTGCTGAAATCACAATCAATTTGTTTTTCTGATACAATGTTCCGGACAAATTCTATAGCATCTGTTGAAGCCTGATAATAGAGTTTGGTTTTTTCCTCGCCAAAATGACTGATCAATTCATCATAAATTAATCCATGCTGTGCTGTTAATTTTGCTGTCGTATGGCCGGTAGTCCCGTTTAATATATTGCCGGCTTCAAGAATGGACACTTTAAAGCCTTCTTTGGCAAGAAGGTAACCCGCTGTAATGCCTGTGATGCCGCCGCCTACAATGGCAATTTCCGTTTGAGCATCTTCTCTGAGCTTATCGAAGGCCGGAAGTTCCTCCTCCCTCCAATAAGGCTCTGGATATTGGGGCGTTTTGTGGTTGGATGTCGTCATACCCTGTCCTCCTGTAACGTTATATTCGTTCATAATTTTTCCTGCAAACCCTATTCCTATACAAATTCTCCTTCTATAACCATACCCATTAAATTCTTAATTAATCAGGTGGAAGGGTAAAACCGGTTTTTCACTGTTTTTTTCATCATTTCTGGATAAAATGTGCAGGCCGAGAAAAGATATACAGTATCGAATGTTAATGGGGTACAGTCATGATTACATTTAGCTATCTGAGCATTTTTCTGCTATTGACTATATTAACTGCACTTTTTGATATGAAAATATTTGATTATACGATATTGGAAGCTTTGAGGAATTTACTGTATACAGAAATTGCCACTGGAAGAATGATCGTTGTTGTTTCTGTACTTATTGGACTGCTTTCAAGTGCAGTCATTGATTTTCGTCTTTTTAAAGCGAAAAAAAAATCAGGGTCATCCAGGTAAGGAATCGCTGGGACATGCTAACTGAACGAACATTTTAAAAGGGATTGGTGATGGAATGTTAAAAGAGAATATCTCTCTCAGCCAGCTGCTGACATTGTTGATCAATTTCCTTTTAGGAAGCGCCATTGTTGTCGGAGTAGGCGGGGATGCCAAGAAGGATGCCTGGATTGCGATCGCAGCCGCCATAATGATAGGGTTTGGAGTCATGCTATTCTATTACCTCCTAATTAGCCGGGTGCCTGGAAAAAATTTTTTCGAGATTATGGAGTTTGGCTTTAAAAGGCCGATTGCAATTATTTTTTCTATTACTTACGTGGTTTATTTCTTATACCTTGCCTGCAGGGTGGTCCGTGATTTTGGCGAATTGATTGCTTCGGCCATTCTGCCGTCGACGCCGATTGAAATTATCTCGCTGACTATCTGTCTGCTGATGGCCTATATTTTATATCTCGGTCTTGAAGTCCTTGGCAGAACCTCGGAAATTTTTACTCCTTATTTATTCGGCTTTTTGTTTCTTCTGACCATCCTATTATTTGCAAGCGGCAATGCCAATTTATATGAGATTAAGCCTGTGCTCGGAGATGGGCTTAAACCGGTTTTGAATGCGCTATTTCCAACTTTGATCGTGTTCCCTTTCGGAGAGCTTATCGCATTTACACTCATTCTTCCAGTTGTAACCAACTTTAAATATTGCCTGCGTGTGTCCATGCTCGGAGTGGGAATTGCAGGTGCGCTTTTATTATTTGCAATGTTTCTGATGATTGTCACACTGGGGGCTGATGCTTTGCAGCGTTCCAATTTTCCCATGCTCAGCTCAGCTCGTGAGGTCTCCATCGGCAATTTCATTGAAAGAATTGATGCACTCGTTGTATTTATTATGATGCTGGGGATTCTGGTAAAGGGTTCTGTATTCATGTTTGCAGGATTGAAAGGCCTTGAGTACACCTTCCGCCTTCCTTACCGGTATTTTTCATTGCCTGTAGCCATGATTGTTTCATCCTTTTCTATATTAATATCCGTGAACTTCGGTGATCATTGGCAGGAGGGGCTTGAGATGGTCCCATACTTTTTGCACTTGCCATTGCAGTTCGGACTGCCATCACTTCTGCTGATCGCGGTTTTATGGAAGCGGCGAAAGAAAAAGGCTAAACCCGGCGTGAAGGGGATGAAGTTTTGAGTATTCTTAAATCACTATTAAAAATGCGCAAAAAAGAATATTCTGTTCAGCCTCAGGAAGCTGCAAACACTGACCCAGATCTTAAAAGCATGAGCCTGGAACAGCTGAAAAACAGAATAAATGCAGAGTTCGGAAGCACGGTTGATTTAAGCATGGATGAGCTGAAAACAGAAGGGAAAGATGCTTTGCTCATCTACCTTACAACTATGATTGATACAAAGTTATTAAAGGAAACGATTCTTCAATCACTCAGCGGGAAGGAGGATGGCATTGAGTTAACAACGGAGGACGATCTGAAATCACTATGCAAGGAGAAATTCGGAGGGGCAGGCTACCAGCTGGTTGAATCGTTCGATAATATCATTACTGCTCTGCTTTATGGAAACATCATTATCTTTTTTAAAGATATGGAAAAAGCGCTTTCCCTTTCCATGGCTTCAGGTGAAGACCGATCAGTAACAGAGCCAAGCACCCAGACCGTGATAAGGGGTCCAAAGGATGGGTTTGTAGAATCGATTTCAACAAATGTTCGTCTCCTGAGGAGAAGAATTAAGAACAGAAATCTTCGTTTTGAAAAATTCATCATTGGATCTGAGACTAATACTTCCGTATACATCGGATATATGGAAGGCATATCAAATGAGAAGATCGTCCAGGAAGTCCGCAAAAGGCTTAGTCAAATCAAAGTGAACGCAATCTTTGAATCTGGAAATATTGAAGAGCTGATTGCAGACAAATCCGCTACACCCTTTCCGCTGGCACTGAATACAGAGAGGCCTGATGCCGTGGCATCCAATTTGCTTGAAGGGAAAATTGCCATCCTTGTTGATGGGACTCCTTTTGTGCTGGTGGTTCCGGCTGTTCTGGTAGATTTCTTTTCCATTGCAGAAGATTATTATCAAAACTTCATGATGGGAAGCTTTTTAAGATTGATCAGGTATTTATCGTTTATGATTGCCTTGATTACGCCATCCTTATATGTCGGAATCTTAACCTTTCATCATGAGCTTCTGCCGACACCTCTGCTTCTCGGGATCATTGCACAGCGGGAAGGGGTGCCATTTCCGGCAGTCATTGAAGTGTTATTGATGGAAGTTACCTTTGAGATTCTGCGTGAAGCCGGTGTTCGAATGCCAAGGGCTGTCGGGCAGACTGTTTCAATTGTTGGCGCGCTCGTCATCGGACAGGCTGCAGCTGAAGCAGGGATTATATCGAATATAATGGTCATCATTGTTGCCATTACAGCCATTGCCAATTTTGTATCACCCACTTATAGTTTTGCTGCAGCAGCAAGGCTGTTAAGATTCCTGCTGATCATTGTATCGGCTTTCCTGGGCCTGTATGGGGTCCTGATAGTACTTGTTTTTATTGTCGCCCATTTAAGCTCACTCAGATCCTTTGGCGTTCCGTATCTTTCACCGGTTGCTCCATTTATCATCGAGCAGCAGAAAGATGTCTTTTTCCGATTCCCGGTTTGGAGCATGAGGAAGCGGCCAGCTTATCTAAAGTCACAGAATCCTGAAAAGTTTCCAAAGACCGGGTCGCCTTCTCCTCCTCCAATGGAAGGAGAGCAGTCCAATTGAGAAAATATGGTGTGATGTTTGCCGTTATTTTGACGGCTATTCTGCTTTCAGGATGCTGGGATCAGAGAGAGCTGAGTGAAATAACTGTTGTAACAGGAATGGCTGTGGATAAGGGCGAGAACGATAAGTATATCCTGACTGTAGAAGGCATAAATGCGACAGAATTGAATAACCGCACCGCCAGCGGAAATGCGCCATCTATTGTTTATTCTGCTGAAGGAAACACACTGGCAGAACTGACCTATAGAGTGAATGAAGGGATATCCAGGCATTTGATCTATTCCCACATGCGCACTTTGATTATTGGGGAGGAACTTGCTAAAGAAGGCATTATTGACTTTATTGATTTTCTGGAGAGAAATCGGGAAATCCGGGATGATTTTAATATATTGATTGCAAGGGGGGGGAAGGGATCCGATGTATTAAAAGTGACGTATCAATTTCAGAAATCTACTTCTTTAAAATTGCACACTCAGCTGGACACCATGATGAAGGATTGGGGGGGAGACCCAGGAGTGAGGATGAATGATGTCATTACAGCCTGGACAGCACCGGGACGTCAGCCTGTAATGGCCGCTGTCAGGATTAAGGGTGACCCGGAAGCTGGCGCGAGTGCGGAAAATATGATGAAGGTCACCCCGGATGCGCTTGTGGTCCTGGACTCACTGGCTATATTCAAAGGTGATAAGCTCGAAGGATTTCTGACACTGGAGGATTCAAGAAATTACTTATGGATTCAGAATAAAATCAATAAAACATCCATTACCGTAAAATGCAGTGAAAGCGAGTATATGGGGCTTAGAGTATATGATACAAGGACAAAGATTAAAGGGAAACTCGAAAATGGGAAAGCAAAGATTAATGTAAAAATCAGAGCAGAGGCATATATTGACGGAACTCATTGCAACAATCAGCTTGATAAAGCAAAGACATATAAAGAAAGTGGAGAAGCTGCCCAAAAACAGATTAATGAAATGGTCACAAAAACGATTGAGAAGGTTCAGCAGGAATATGGCACCGATATTTTTGGCTTTGGTGAAGATGTGCTTAGACAGGATTATCAGAATTTCAAAAAAGTCCAGAAAAACTGGGACGAAAAATTTGCTGATGCTGATATAAATGTAGACACAACTTTAATCATTCGGCGAACAGGCATCAGGACTAAAAGCTTTCTGAAGGAAGTAAAATAGAGATTCTTTCCTTCATTGACGCATAAAAGCTGTATTGATATAATTTTTCTATAATTCAGCTAATTTTTGAAGGTCTGGGCATTGTCCAGCCCTTATTTCTTTTAAAGGGGAAAGGCCAAATGAAATTCGAGACTTCTGTTCTGCACTTGAAAAATAAGAGCAAACGCAAGATTAAAAGTAAAGTAACACCGATCTATCAAACTTCCGCCTTCGCATTCAATGATCTGGATGAGCTGGAGGGATTTTATCAGGGAAACGGCAATTATCTTTATTCCCGGGTCGGCAATCCGAATACGGATGAGCTTGGTGAATTAATTGCCACCCTGGAAGGAGCACCGGCCGGGACGGCTGCCTCATCCGGTTTATCCGCCATTCTGGCGGGAGTGCTTGCTGTAGTCAAAAGCGGCGACCATATTGTGGCAGCGGATGACCTGTACGGCGGCAGCTTCCATTTAATCAAGGAAGAGCTGACACAGCTCGGCATAGAAGTAACCGTTGTTCCTTTTTCTGATGCTGCGCAGGTGGAGGAAGCCATACAGGAGAATACAAAGCTTCTTTATTCTGAATCCATCACAAATCCTTTATTGCGGGTGGAAAACCTTGAAGAAGTCGTCCGCCTGGCGAAGAAGCATAATCTCGTAACCCTGATCGATAATACATTTGCCACTCCATATCATTGCCAGCCTTATTTGATAGGCATTGATTTAGTCGTCCACAGTGCAACCAAATATTTAGGCGGGCATAGCGATATTACAGCAGGTGTCCTGGCTGGAGATGAAGAGCTGATCGGAAGAGCACGCGGAAAAATTGTAAACCTCGGGGTTAATTTAAGTCCGTTTGAAGCCTGGCTGACATGCAGGGGAGCGAAAACTCTGGCTCTCAGAATGAAGCAGCAGTCAGCAAATGCCGGAAGAGTGGCAAAGGCATTAAGGCAAAATCAAGAAATAAAAAATGTCTATTATCCTTTTCAGCATGGTGAAGAAGGATTCGGCGCCATTGTTACGATTGAATTGGCTGACAGTGCTGATGTGAATGAGTTTTTTAAAGAGCTGGGGTGGATTAAAATTGTGCCGACACTTGCGGGTGTTGAAACGTCCGTATCCCACCCTCTGACCACATCGCACAGGGCACTGCCTCCTGAAGTATGCAGGGAACTTGGCATTACTAAGCAGGTGGTCCGGATATCCATCGGAATTGAACATGCGGATGATATTATTGCGCAGCTGAATAAGGCTATTATTCGGAGTCTGGGATGACTATTAGATGCTCTCAAGCTGGTCAAACAGCCAATGCTTCAATTAAACCAACAAGGTAACAGTTAAGACGAAGTTTTTCAGGCTGAATGTCAATTTGCCATCCTTGGGCAGAACAATGCCCATTGAAACCAAGTACCAGAACCACTTCTTATTGGTCAATCTATTCGGGTTAGAGACTTGCCCTTGCTGTTTCTTTTTGTTTTCATGACGGGCCCAAAGTAGCACAACGATGATACCCAGGCAAGAGCCAATGGAAATGGCTGTGATCACAAAGGTATTGGATGGCTGCCATTTCCCTTCATTCTCAGCTGCTTTCATTTCCTGTTTGTTCTTCTGAATCTGGAGTTCTTTTGAAAAAGCAGAAGAAATTTCTGAAGGCTGTTCTTGTTGAAAAGAAGGTTTAAGGGTGACAGCCGCAAAAATTAAACAGCATAATAACGCAAAATAAATAATAAAAAACATAAAAGTTTGCTTGCTGGAATAGTTCTTTTTCATTTGGAAAAACCTCCCTTTAATTTCAACATTTCCAACATCAAAATATTGGAAACTACTGTTGCGAAATATTGAACATTTGTAAAAAAATTCAAGGTGGCAGTTTTCAGGAATGAAGTGATTCCTTCCATTAAATACTAAGGATACAGTATTTTAGGAAGGAGCTGACACTATGCCTGAACTTCCGGAAATGGAAACCTACAGAAGGCTGTTAACGGAGCAGCTGGCCCGTAAAGTCATTACTGATGTAGAAGTAAATCGGGAAAAGTCCATCAACGTGCAGCCTGCCCAATTAAAAAGTCAGCTGATAAATGCACAAATAACCGAAATCACCCGAAGGGCTAAACATCTTATTTTCAAGCTGAGTTCCGGTAAAAATCTTTTGCTGCATCTGATGCTGGGCGGCTGGATGTATATTGGCAATGAAGCGGACAATCCTGACCGCACGAAACAGGTTATTATTTCTTTTGGAGATAAAAAGCTCTATTTTATTGGACTAAGACTTGGCTATCTGCACTTGCTGACAGACACAGAGGTGGAAAAGGAGCTTTCAGATCTTGGGCCGGAGCCTCTGGGTCAAACGCTGGGATTTCCGGCCTTCCGCGAACGGCTCGGAAGCAGAAGAGGCATGCTGAAAACGACATTCATCAATCAGCAGTTTCTTTCGGGAATCGGCAACTGCTACAGCGATGAAATCTGTTTTGAGGCTGGGCTGCTGCCTATGAGAAAAGCAGATGAATTGGATGAGGATGAAATAAAAATCCTGTATCAGTCCATGAAGGGCGTATTAACCCGGGCCATTCAGTTTGGGGGCTATATGGAAGAGCCTTTGTTTAAAGGAGATGCCAAAACCGGGGGATATAATGAGCAGTGCAGAGTGTATGACAGAGAAGGAGAACCCTGCCTCCGCTGCAGCAGCCCTATAGTGAAAGAAGAAATTTCTTCCCGGAAAACGTTTTACTGCGCAAATTGCCAAAACTAAGAAAGAGGCTGCACATACTGCAGCCTATTTTCTCTACTCTTCCGGATCACTCTGAATCCTATCAACTGTCGTGGAATCACTGGAATCCATTGTACCCTTTAAAAAATGGACAAGCATAAATCCGGCCAGTCCCAATGAAACCATAAAACCGATTGTAATTGCCCACATTAGAGCCATCCTTTAACCTCCATATTTTTAAAAGATAGAATTTTGAACGCCGATAACTGTCCAGCGCAAGCAGCCGCCTGCCCACCCGATGCTGCAAGCATGTCTTGTTGCGGCTCCTAAGGACTCTCAGATCTATGCCTTTACTATCAGAAGGATGAACGCCTTCTTACAGGAACCGTCTTATGCCTGAGGCCCGCAGGACAGGGAAGGCTTCGAAAGCATAAACATCGCACGACCGAAAGCGAGTCTGCATTCCTTTGTGGGCAAGGCGCTTCCGCTTTTCTGAACCAAGAGCGTTTCCTTACTAAAAGGTATATGCCAGAAATCTTCAATCTTTCCCTTTCGATTATTAAAAAAGGAAGGGAACAGGGTGCTGCATATCGAAGTAAAGAAGATGGCATAAAGTGTTTTACAGCCAAAAGCGCTAAAGGAGGGGATCTCTTTTGGATTTCAAAACGGCCGATTTATGTGATGACCACAGCAAAGAACTGCTCATTTGTCAGCAGGAGTTTAAATCTTATGGGCAAAAAAGAAAGTTTTCCGGTCCCATTTCAACGGTTAGAGTGTTTGAAGATAACGTGCTGGTAGTAGAGGCACTGGAGTCCATTCCAGAGGGAAGTGTGCTGGTGGTGGATGGCGGCGGATCAAAAAGATGCGCCTTAATGGGTGACAGGCTTGGTGAAATTGCTCAATCGAGAAAGCTTGCCGGTGTGATCATTTATGGGTGCGTCCGGGATACAGTAGAGCTCGGAAGCCTTGATACAGGCATCCTCGCACTAGGCAGCAATCCTTTAAAAAGCCGAAAAGAAGGAAAAGGGGATCGAAACATCCCGGTTACGTTCGGAGGGATTGACTGGAAGCCGGGAGAATATGTCTATGCAGATGAAGATGGCGTGATTGTCTCATCAAAAGCCCTCATATAAAGCTGAACACCCGCTGAAAAGCGGGTGTTTCCTTTTATAGCACTTTCCTGCTTAACATAGAATACCGTATTAAGAGGGGGTGCACATATGTTTATAATATTTATACTATTTTGGGCAGCCGGCATTTATCTTTTGTTCCGCAGCAGGAATGAGGAAGAAGAGCATTTGATCCTGAAACTGATTGGTTATTATCTGTTAGGCACATTTACTTTTAGCATTAATGGCATTGTATTGCCAGTTGGTTTTATAATCAGTTTATTCCTAAAGCCCCGGCAAAATAGAAGCGTGAAGCGCGGCTCTGCGATCTTCGGGCTGGTAATAATGGTCATCAGCCTTTTTTTATAGATGACATTAAATTTGTCAGATTTGGATGCCTGCCTGAATGCAGCGACAAAGCTATCAGTTCTCTAAACCTGCTTCCTTTTCAATGCTGATTTCTTCCGGCAGCATTGTTGAAGCTTTCGGGACCCTTCGGGGCTCATAGTCAATTTCATCAGAGGAGTATACTCTGATTACCACTTGGCCATGCATAGCTTGTGCCCGAATGAGCAGGGGAGAACTGTAACGGTTTTTAAAGGTGAAATCTGGGCCATACCAGCTTACCGTTGCATCCCGGCCAGGCGGTACATAGGGAACCTTTTTGCTGTGGGAATAACGCTCGATCACTTTGACACCTGCCCGGTCAACTGCATTGAACAGAGTGGAGGATACCTGGCAGATCCCGCCCCCGATATCTTCTGACAGTTCTCCTCTAACGATGACCGGAGCACGCTGATATCCTTTCCCCGCCGTTCTTTTGCCGACAGCACGGTTAAAAGAAAATACTTCATTCGGAAAAACAACATAATTATCAAGGGCTTCGGCTGCAAGCTGAATATTATGGGAGCGTGAGGTGTTATTCGGATTAAAATACGTAACGTACTGGCCGATCATTTTAACTCGGATATGGGAGATAAGATCACGATCCACTCTCGGGTAAACGGGGAGCGTTGGGATCTCAATTCTGGCTGGCCCGTTATTATAAAAATATGTATAAAAAATATCTGTGAATGCTTTGCGGTGCAGTATTTTTCCAGGCTTCTCAGCAACGATGCGTCCGCTTTCGCCTATGTACGCGTTCCTAGGCGGAATATACGTCTGGCGATTTAATTTTTCCAGCAGCTGAGTGAACCGTTCACCGTCCACTAGCGGAAGCCCGGGAAAAGGCATTTCATATTCCGTCCTGTTGACTCTTGCAATGGATTTGCCGTCATTTTCAATGGATAAGTCATCAGGAAGACTGGCAGTTTGTGTTTGTGTTAATAGCATGATCCCCAATACCCATGAGAATTTCATATCGCAGGTGCACCTCCGCCCTTAGTATGGACAGGAGAGAATTGTTTCATGTGCCGAAAAAATGATTGATTATTGGCTTCACTTTGAAGCTGCCATGAAGCTCTGTCATCATGCCCCCGGACTTCTGCATCCTCTGTCCGTTAAAAAGCCCCTGGCACATTCTCCCGGAAGGCCGAATTCTTTAATTGATTAAGGAATATAGTGTAATAAAACTTTAGTGAGGGAATGAGGAATGTGCAGCTAGTCAAGGCAGAAATTACCCGGCTAACCGATTTGCTGAAAAGGAGCCAATTACAGGATGGCTCATGGGCATATCCGTTTGAAATTGGAATCATGACTGATGTTTATATGATTATCCTGCTGAGGACGCTCAAAACGAAGGATGAAGAGCTAATTCGGAAACTGGCGGAAAGAATAGAAAGCCGCCAGGATGAGAGTGGTGCGTGGAAGCTTTTTAGAGACGAAAAAGAAGGAAATCTATCTTTGACCATTGAAGCGTACTACGCCCTTTTGTACTCAGGCTATAGGCAGAAGAATGACCCGGCTCTTTCAGCTGCACGGAAATTTATTTTATCAAAGGGCGGGATAAAAAAAGGAGGAATATTTACGAAAATCATGCTTGCCATGACAGGCCAATATCCATGGCCGGCTGTTTTTCCAGTGCCAATCGAAATAGTGCTGCTTCCTCCATCCAGCCCAATCAGCATCTACCAGCTTTCGAGCTTTGCCAGAATTCATCTCTTGCCGGTGATCCTGCTTGGCAGCAAAAAATTCAGGCGAAGAACGGAAAATAGTCCTGATTTGGATGAAATCTATGGAACAAGGGACAGGGAAGAACTATGGGAAGAAAGCCGTTCTGATGAATGGAGAAAACTTGCTGATATTCTTACCGATATGGCCGAAAGCTTAATTGGATTGCCTGATCGGCTCCGCAGCATGGCATATGAGGGAACAAAGCAATATTTGCTCGAGCGGATTGAACCGGATGGAACATCATTAAATTATTTCAGCAGCACTTTTTATATGATATTTGCCCTCCTCGCTCTCGGCTGCTCTCCAAAAGATCCAGTAATCATCAAGGCGGTAAAGGGATTAAAGGGAATGTCCTGCACAATAGATGGACATATCCATTTTCAGTTAACAGACGCTAAAGTATGGAATACGGCTTTAATTTCCCACGCTCTCCAGGAGGCAGGTGTAGATGAATCAGATACGGCGATTTTAAACGCGAATAACTATTTGCTTTCAAGGCAGCAAACCCGTCACGGAGACTGGACGGTCCACAACCGCAAGGGGCTTCCTGGAGGCTGGGGATTTTCAGACTTCAATACCATGCATCCCGATGTAGATGATACGACCGCCAGTCTGAGGAGCCTTCACAATCAAACGGGAGCAGCTGCCAAGAAATCCAGGCAGAGAGGAGACCAATGGGTTCTATCCATGCAAAACCGTGATGGAGGATGGCCGGCATTTGAAAAAAACGTAGATAACCGCCTTCTGAATCTAATTCCTATTCAAGGAGCAGAGTTTATTCTCACTGATCCGTCCACAGCAGATTTAACTGGCAGAACCATTGAATATTTATGTACCTTCACTACAGGAGCTGAAACTTCAATTAAAAGAGGAATAAGCTGGCTGAAAAAGAATCAGAGAAGAGACGGTTCCTGGTATGGGCGCTGGGGGATTTGCTATCTGTATGGAACCTGGGCAGCCCTTACCGGCCTCGCCGCTGCAGGGGAAAAGGAAGATGAGAAGTACATCAGAAAAGCGGTTGAGTGGCTGAAGTCTGTCCAGAATGAGGACGGCGGCTGGGGAGAATCCTGCAGAAGCGATATTGAAAAACGCTATGTTCCATTGGGAAGCAGTACATTAACACATACTGCCTGGGCCGTTGATGCTTTAATTGCCGTTTCTCATGAAAACAGCCCTGAGATCAGAAAAGGCATGGCTTTCCTGATTCGCGAAGGCCAAAGAAATGACTGGACGACAAATTACCCAAAAGGTCAGGGAATGGCCGGTTTCCTATACATGCACTATCACAGTTACCGGTATATTTGGCCGCTATTGGCACTAGGCCATTATGAAAAGAAATTCATGCAAAAAGGAAGCTCCGAATGATCGGGGCTTCCTTTTTTATTGGCTTATTAATCAGGGTTTTTGCGGATAATTTTGAGGTTTCGCTCATAACTTTGTAATTCCGTCCAAAAAAACAGAATTTTGGCAGCTCACCTATCTTTTCTCCTCATCAACCAGCTGGCAGTCTGCTGAGGAATCATCTTTATTTTTATTAAACAAGAGCTTGTACATAGCCTTCCCGTCACTAAGTGTGCCATCTGCCATATCCATTGGCAGCAGGGCGAAAAAGACGTAATAAAAGGAGAAATATACAAATTGGTACCACAGCATGTTTGCATCCAGAATGCCCAGCCGGATCAGGTAATTCACAATAAAAATACTGCCTATGTTAAAAATAGACCCTCCTAAAAAAATAAGAGATTTGGTCAGTTTATTGCTGTATTTTAATGCTGAAAACTCACATCCTCCATACCAGAAGTAAAACCGTCTAACCTCTAAAAACCTCATTGAGAATAGGATTTTGCCTGTGCCAATGATAACACGGATCCCTTTTCCGCCAAAAATGCCTGCAAAGAATATATGCCCCAATAAATGAATCAGTGTGACCGCCGGGTAAACCACAAAAAAGGCTTGAATAAATTTCAAAAAATCATCATACCCAAACATGGGAGGACCTCCATTTCCATAGCTGTATGAAAAATCTGCGCGATGCAGCTTCATTATTTGTTTGCCTACCCCATGTGTACCCCGCATTTTTCCGCATTAACGTACATTCTTTTTCCATATTTCCCATCTGGGTCGAAAGAGGCCGACTATCTGCTACGTCTCAGGTCTTATTTGAAAATAAAGCTGAGGCTCGTTATAGCATTTACACGAAACAGGTAAGATGAAATCAAGAAAGGAGGAAACGAAAATGAAAAAACTTGGATTACTGATAGCAGGTGGAATTGCAGCCATGGTGCTGGTTTCAAATCTTGGACCAATAGTGGGTCTGGCAGTAAGCGCGGCGATTCTATACTTTGTGTTTAAACAATTTATAAAAGCAGAAAGCACGATGGCAAAAATCGGCTATGGAATCATCGGGTTCATCGCTTTGATGGCAACCGCTTCCAACTTCCCGGCAATTTTAGGGCTTGCAGCTGCATATGTTCTATATCTGGTATATAAAAAATGGAACGATTCAAGCTCAAGTGCAGTGGAAGAAGAAAATGACCCTTTTGCTAACTTTGAAAAGCAATGGGCGGATTTAAACAGAAACTAAAAAAGGAGAGATAGATATGGCAAACCTATTAACGAGAATCAAAGATACAGTAATGGCAGACCTTCACGAAGTGTTGGATAAAAAGGAGAAAAAGAATCCAATCGCACTTTTAAACCAATACCTTCGTGAATGTGAGCGTGAAACCGAAAAGGTCCGCAAGCTTTTGGAACGTCAATATACATTGAAAGAAGAGTTCACTCGAGAATACGAGCAGGCGAAAAACCTTGCAGACAAACGCAAGCGCCAGGCAGAGGTTGCATCGCAGGCAGGTGAGGAAGAACTCTATCAGTTTGCAGCTCAGGAGCAAATGCAGTATGAAGAGCGTGCCAGCCGTTTGAAGGATCTTCTGAACCAGGCTGTACAGCAAATGGGTGACCTTGAAAGAAAATACGAGGAAATGAAGCATAAACTGAAGGATATGCATATCCGCCGCATGGAGCTGATGGGCCGTGAAAACATCACACGCGCAAATCACCAAATGGATAAGGTGCTTGATCAAAACAATGATAAAAACTTTACAAGATTCCAGGAAATCGAATCCTATCTTGACCATCTTGAACATCAGGTGAAAAGCTCCTATCACCGCAGCACAATTGATGCCCGCATCGCACAGCTGGAAAAAGAGCTTGAGAAGAAGCCTGTATTGTAATATTCGAAAATAAGTCAGAAATAGTTTGGAACATGCAATAAAACAAAAATGAAGCCTGCCTGTATTATCTTTTTCCCAAAAAAGATAAAAACTCTTTCTATTTTATGAACAAAAAATGGTATTCTAAAAAGGCGTAGAGATACTGCGCCTTTTAAGTCTATAACTGTTAGCTCCAGCGCCACCCCCTCGAGGTCACAAGCCGAGCCTCTCAAAAAGGCAAAGGACGCCTTTCCGTGAGGCTCGTCTTGTGCTTGTCGGGGGTTAGCACCAAGCAAGGCTTCCTTGGATGTTCTTCGCAGGAACAAGCGTTTTGGCTTGTTCCGAAGGCGCTGCCGCATTTCTTATCATTCCATATACACAAAAGGGGGGATGCCACATGAACATTAACAACAAAAGCGATTATATGAGCTGGATTATCATATTGGGCATTGTCTTTCTCTTTGTGGAAATAGCCTTTTTTAATAGCGGTGTGATATTCTCTCTTCTTGTGCCAATTGGAATGGTATATATCGGAAGGAAGAGGATGCCTAAGAGCTCCGGAAAATGGCTTTTCTGGCTGGGGCTAATTTTTCTGCTCATCAATATTTTCAGCATGATGACGCTGAAATTTTTCCTCCTGGCGATTTTGATTCACCTGCTGATTCAGTTTGGGCAGTCCAAAAAGGATCCTAAACGGATTCAGCCGGAGTTCAATGAACCGGCAGTAAATCTCCAGAAAGAAACAGTCATAAAGAAGAGTCCTCTTTTTTCCAATATATTTGTCGGCCAGCAAAAAACACCTGAGCAAGTATACGAATGGAATGATATCAATATCCAGACCGGCATTGGTGATACGGTCATAGATTTAAGCTATACGGTTATTCCCAAGGGAGAAACCGTTATTTTCATCCGGAACTTCATCGGAAACGTGCAGGTGCTTGTTCCCTATGACGTTGAGGTTAGTGTCAGCCATTCAGCTATTGTGGGTAAGGCCAGAATATTAGAGCACGAGGAATCAAAGATGTTTAACCAGCTCCTTCAGCTTCAGACTCCCGGCTATGATCAATCAGGACAGCGCGTTAAGATTTTCACTTCACTTGCAGTAGGGGATATCGAGGTGAAGCGCGTATGAGTATCATTCAGCGGCAAATTGCATGGGGAGCGGGCATGTCCCTTTGTATTCTTGCTGTTTTGACAGCTTCTTTTTTTACGATGTTTCCCATTCCCGGATGGCGGGATCTGTGGGAAACGGAAATACTCGATATTCCGTTTATCCTATTTGTGCCGAGCGTAAGCCTGGCTCTTGGCCTGACTTTTGGATTATTGTCAGGCATTTACTGGCGCCGGCAGCTTTTTGCCGTAGATACAATGCTCCACCAGGTGGAGGAAGGCCGTCAATTGGATGTGCAGGAAACAGGTAAAGAATTGCATTCCATAGCAGTCAGGGCCGAGAAGATTCAACAGCATATGGCAGATCAGGCAAAGATTTCTCAAAAGCTGGCAAATGAAAAAGCGGAAGATTTCGAGAACAGGATGCAGGAAATTGTTTCCCAGGAACGGAACAGGCTTGCACGCGAGCTTCACGATTCTGTCAGCCAGCAGCTGTTTGCAGCATCCATGATGATGTCTGCGATTACTGAAACCCAGCAGGATCCGGAAGAAAGGCAGGCAAAGCAGCTGAAAATGGTGGAAGAAATGATCCATCAATCACAGCTGGAAATGCGAGCCCTGCTGCTGCACCTTCGTCCAGCGGCCCTTAAGGGCAAAAGCCTGCAGGAAGGAATTGAAGAGCTTCTGGTCGAATTGCTTCAAAAAGTAGCGATGGAGATTGAATGGAAGGTAGAGGATTTTCCACTTGATAAAGGGGTGGAAGACCACCTATTCCGCATCCTCCAGGAAGCGGTGTCCAATACACTCCGCCATTCCAAATCGCAAAACCTTGAAGTGCTCCTGATTCAAAGAGATGATTATGCCATACTACGTGTAGCTGATGATGGAGTCGGTTTTGATGTAGAGGAGACGAGGGCTGGCTCCTACGGTTTGCAGAACATGTATGAACGTGCCGCTGAAGTTGGCGGAAGCATGAAAATCATCAGTCTAAGAAACAAAGGAACCCGTCTTGAAGTTAAGGTTCCGATTATGTAAATAATGTCTGCTGTTAGGCAAGACTAAATTCTGAGGGTGAGGCCAATGATTAAAGTTTTATTTGTGGATGACCATGAAATGGTTCGGATTGGAGTGTCTTCCTACCTTACGGCACAGCCGGATATTGAGGTTATAGGAGAAGCGGATAATGGGAAAACAGCTATTGATCTGGCACTCGAATTGAGGCCGGATATCATTTTGATGGATCTTGTTATGAAAGAAATGGATGGTATTGAAGCGACAAGAAGAATCATCGAGCAATGGCCAGAAGCTAAGATCATTATTGTGACAAGCTTCCTTGATGATGAAAAGGTTTATCCGGCTTTGGAGGCAGGGGCGACAAGCTATATGCTGAAAACCTCGAAAGCCAGTGAGATAGCTGAGGCAGTCCGTTCGACCTATCATGGACAATCGGTGCTGGAACCGGAAGTGACCGGCAAAATGATGGTGAAAATGAGGCAGAAAAATCACCAGCTGCCCCATGAAGAGCTGACAAGCCGCGAGATGGAAATCCTTCTTTTAATGACACAAGGCAAAACGAATCAGGACATCGCCGACGAACTTTTCATTGCCTTAAAAACAGTCAAAACACATGTAAGCAATATATTAAGCAAGCTGCAGGTGCAGGACAGAACCCAGGCAGTCATTTATGCCTTCAAGCACTCGCTGGTTAAATAATGTTCTGGAGAGCTAATTGTGATATTAGCTCTTTTTATTTTGCCTGAATGAGGAACCAGAAAAAAATGATTCAGAATCTGTTCATGAGGGTAACAATAAAACCAAACAAAAAAATTTGGCGGTGATGAAATGTCTGTGATTGCTTTATTGAAAAAAGGAAATAAATCATCGGGAATGGCAGCAATCGGAAATACGGCACTGGCGATTGCTAAAGGGCTGGCAGCTTTTGCAAGCGGCAGCGGGGCCATGCTTGCCACAACCCTCCATTCCCTTGCTGATGCACTGAACCAGGGGTTTGTGTTTTTTGGCAGTGCGCTTGCCGAAAAGGCGCCAACCAAAAGGTTCCCCACAGGATTTGGCCGGGTGATCAACCTGTTCGTATTAATTGCTGTTATCGTTATTTCCATCATGGCCTATGAAACGATACATAAAGGCTGGGAATTGATTCAGCATCCAAAGGAATCAACCGACCTATGGCTCAATGTAGGAGTTATGCTTCTTGCCGTTGCTGTCGATGGTTTTATTTTATTAAAAGCCATGAAGGAAATCGGCCATGAAACCAGGAATCCTGCCAAAGGATTTGGCATTGTGCCTGTTGCCTTTAAAAATGTAAGGTTAGCCTCCCCTCCAACACGGCTGGTCTTTTATGAAGATATTATTGCGACATTTGGCGCCTTGCTTGCCCTTGTTTCGATATTAATTGCTCATTTTACAGGACTTTACTTCCTGGATGGAGTCGGCACAATTTTAATTGGACTGCTTTTGGTGGGGATCGCTGTAAAAATCGGATTTGAAAATACGCTAGGCCTGATTGGTGTAGCGGCACCAAAAGATATTGAAGACCGTATCGCCCAAATTATTCTCGGAGATCCTCAGGTCG
Organism: Cytobacillus sp. Bac17; assembly: GCF_024519925.1. Classification (NCBI taxonomy): domain Bacteria; kingdom Bacillati; phylum Bacillota; class Bacilli; order Caryophanales; family Bacillaceae; genus Cytobacillus; species Cytobacillus sp. Bac17. The sequence goes on from NZ_JALJRC010000007.1 coordinate 57,787, forward strand.
TGGATATTAAACAGCTGCGGCTGATTCAGGAGGGAAGAAGATATCATGTGGAAGGTTACATTGAGCTGGTCGAAGGCCTCACGCTTGCCGATGCGGATGATATAAAAATTGGTGTTAGAGATCAGCTGCTTGATGACCCTGATATCAGTGATGTAACACTTGGTATTCTTGAGACAGATCAAATCCAGACGTGGAAATAATATTGAAAAGGAAGCCCGCACTAAAGGCTTCCTTTTTTAGCGCTCATTATGCTGGAAAAATACCCATTGCTTTTAAATTGAAGAAATATTAAAATAAAACTAACTTATTTGAAATGGAGGTGGAGAAGAGATGAGTGGAACTGTTTTGGCACGAGGTGAATGGATTGAATTCCTGACAATTTACCGTGCGATTTTTCATGGTTTTGCTGTTAACGGGACAAGTCTGCCCTTTTTTAGCAAATTTTATATGAAAACAAAACAGTGAGAACATCTCTTTTACGCCATTATATAGAACGGTGAAGGGAGCTTCTTCAAGCTCTCTTTTTTTTTATCCCGTTTCATTGCGGTAAGCTTCGCAGCAAGATTAAGAAATCTTGTTGCACCAAGCTTCCAATAAAAGTCCGATTAAATGAACTCAGTATAAAGCAGCCGCATTTTGGCAGCAGCTGAGTGGCCGGCGCATTGCCGTACAGCTAACTGTGAGCAGAAAATCGTCCAGTGAAAGCTTCATTTTATCAGATTTTACCCAGGCCATAGGAGTATGTTTCCTATGGCTTTTTTATGTATATTTTTATAAATTTGGAGGAAATATCTATGATCGCATGCAGCGCACAGCAAGTCGGAAAAAGTTACGGCGGAAATACCGTGTTTGAAAATATGTGCTTTGAAATTCATGAGAGGGACAGGGTTGGTTTGACAGGAAGAAATGGAAGCGGAAAAACGACTCTGTTTAAATTGCTGGCTGGAGCAGAAGTCCCGGATACAGGCAAGATTCATTGGCGAAAAGGGTGTGAGATTGGCTATCTTGCACAAATTCCGGACTATCCGGCAGGTATGAAGGCAATTGATGTTTTAAAAACAGCTTTTACTTATCTGCTGGAGATGGAAAAAACAATGAAGAAAATGGAACAGCAAATGGCAAATGAAAATGTTCCGGATCAATTAAATAAACTTATTGGAGAGTATGGAGAGCTGCAGGATCAGTTTGCACTGAACAATGGTTATGAAATGGATAGCCAGATAGAACGCATCTCAAATGGCCTTGATATCAGCAGTCTTCTGAACAAGGATTTCAGCATTCTAAGCGGTGGTGAAAAAACAAAGGTATGCCTCGCCCACATGCTCCTGAAAAGCCCGAATCTGCTTCTGCTGGATGAGCCGACCAACCACCTGGATATTAAGGCAGTGGAATGGCTGGCTGATTTTATAAAGAATTATGAAGGGACAGTAGTGCTCATTTCACATGATCGCTATTTTTTAGATGAAACGGCCGGCAGGATTCTGGATTTGGAAGGTGGAGAGATCACTCTTTACCAGACAAACTATTCAGGCTTTGTAAAAGAGAAAGAAGAAAGGCTAATGAGAGAGTTTCAGCAATATGAGGAGCAGCAAAAGAAAATCAAGAAGATGAAGGAAGCCATCAAGAGGTTAAGAGAGTGGGCCAATCAATGCACTCCGCCTAACGCGGGCCTTCATAAACGGGCAAGCAGCATGGAAAAAGCCCTCCATCGGATGGAGAAGCTGGACCGGCCTGTATTAAACCGCAAAAAAATGAATATGGATCTTGAAGCATCTGAACGGAGCGGAAAAGATGTGGTCTTGATGAAAGAAGTAAGCAAGTCTTTTGGGAGTAAGCACTTATTCCAAAACGTCAGCATACACATCCAATTCCGCGACCGGACAGCTATTGTGGGGGATAATGGGACTGGAAAATCGACTTTGGTCAAAATGATCCTGGGAGAGCTAGAACCTGATACTGGGGAAATTCGCAGAGGGAGCAACCTGAAAGTCGGCTATTTGTCACAGCATGTTTTCGCAGATGCAGATGATCAATCGGTGATTGATGCCTTTAGGGAAGGGCTTGCTGTAACAGAGGGAGAGGCACGCCATATTCTGGCCGGTTTCCTCTTTTATGGCTACACTGTTTTTCGTAAAGTTTCACAATTGAGCGGCGGTGAAAAAATGAGGCTTCGTTTGGCTCAGCTTATGCACAGGGACATTAACTTTCTTATTCTTGATGAACCGACCAATCATCTTGATATCGAATCTAGAGAGGTACTCGAAGAGGCATTGGAAGAATTCAATGGAACCATTTTGGCTGTCTCCCATGATCGTTACTTTATCAATCGAATATTCAGCAAAATATACTGGATTGATCAAAAAGAACTTCATTACTATGAAGGGAATTATGATCGGGCCAGAAAGAAAATGGATGAGAAGTGGAGAGCAGTGATGGAAGTTCCTCCTGTGAAAAAGGCTAAAATAGCAGCTGTTTCTCCGAAAAAAAAGGATAAAGTGCAGGAAACAGAGGAATTGGAAAACGCAATTGAACAACTTGAAACAACTCTTATGAAATTAGAAACGGTTCTGGAATCGGAAAAGGATCTGGAGAAACTGCAAACATTTTATAATGAAAAAGTAGAGCTTGAAAAGAAGAGGGAAGAGCTGTACAGGAAATTGGATGCTATTTTATAAAGAAAAGTTAAGGCTAACAAATGAGTTAGCCTTTTTTTATGCATTTTATCGAATGAATATAAATTTTTTTCAAATAAACCTTTCAGTTTTCATCTATTTCCTGTATAGTAATATACAAATTTGAATAATTATTTAAATCTGAATAATTTCACGAGATTTTCTTTTAATAATAAGATCTTTCAAAAGAAGAACCGCTATTCAATATTGAATAATTTTTTCGGAGGACCCAAATGAACAGCTTTTTCATGGATTGGAATAATGACAAAGAAGTCATATCTTCAATGGAAGAAGACATTATGGTTACTAATGCAGACGGCATAATTATAAAAGTCAGTAAAGGCAGCGGCAGTCATTATGGCGTTGAACCGGAATCTCTACTCGGCGAATCTGTTTATGATCTGGAAAGAAAAGGGGTCTTCAAGCCTGCGATTACTCCTGAAGTATTAAAGAAAAAGAAAAAAGTCATTCTGGTGCAAAAAGCCGGCTCAGGAAAAAAGATTCTGGTTACTGGTATTCCCGTATTCAATGAAACTGGAAAAATCGAACATATTGTCAGCTATTCCTACGATGTTTCAGAGCTTCTTGTTATAAAAGAATACCTGAACAGTGTCGAAGAAGAAATGGCAAGGGTGAAGAGCGAGCTGGATCTCCTGCGCAATAAGAGCATCAAATTGGATGGCATGATAGCTGACAGCCTGGCGATGAGAAATATTGCCGAAACCATCAGAAGAATCAGGGATGTAGATGTCACAGTCCTGCTTCTGGGTGAATCTGGTGTCGGAAAATCGGCTCTCGCCAAATGGATTCATCAAAACAGTACGCGAAAAGACGGGCCATTCATTGAAGTGAACTGCAGTGCCATTCCAGAATCCATCTTTGAAGCTGAGTTTTTCGGGTATGAAGGCGGTGCTTTTACAGGGGCAAAGAATAAAGGAAAAATGGGATTTGCTGAAATGGCAAAAGGAGGCACGCTATTTCTTGATGAAATTGGCGAACTTTCAGCCCATCTGCAGGCAAAGCTGCTGAAATTCATACAAGACAAGCAGTTTTATAGAGTGGGAGGAACAAAGCCTGTTCAGGCAGACTTTCGGCTCCTTGCGGCTACAAATAAAGATCTCGAGAAAGCAGTTGAATCCAAGGATTTCAGGCAGGACTTATTCTTCCGGCTGAACGTGGTGCCATTGAAGATACCGCCTTTAAGGGAGAGGAAAGAGGATTTGTTTGCGCTCATTCATTATTTTCTCCACTCTATCTCCAAACGGCATAATCGGGAAAGGCAGCTCGAAAGACCCCTGGTCGATCACTTACTGCAGCTGGAATGGAAGGGAAACGTAAGAGAACTTGAAAACCTGATGGAACGCCTTATCGTGACAAGCACCAGCCTGATGATCACGAAAGGGGACCTGCCTTATGAATACCATATGCAAGGAAAAAAAGATGGTTTTATAGATTTTGAGGGGCAATCTCTTCCTGCTATTTTGGAAGATGTAGAGAGGAAGGTATTAATCAATGCAAGGAAGCGTTACCGAACCACTACTGAAATAGCGGGGGCCCTGGGGATCAGTCAGCCTTCAGTAGTAAGAAAATTAAAAAAATATGATTGTTAATACATACTTTGGCATGAATATTGCATTAAAGAATAGCAGAGCAAATATAGCATTTACATCTAATGCAGGATTCAGGAGGGGTTAGTATGAACGAAGAAAATTGGAGTCATCTTGTCGGAAATATTTCAAACTTATTGGCACCAAGCATGGCAAAGGACCACCCGAATTTGCCGGTGGTCAAGGCGGAAGGCTGCTATTACTACGGAGTCGACGGAAAAGAGTATTTGGATTTTACATCAGGCATCGCAGTGGAAAATGTGGGACATCGACATCCAAAGGTTGTACAGGCCATTAAAGACAGTGCAGATCATTTGGTGCACGGCCCGTCAGGCGTTATCATCTATGAATCGATTTTGCGGCTCGCAGATGAACTTGGAAAAATTACGCCGGGAAATCTGGATTGCTTTTTCTTTGCAAACAGCGGGACAGAGGCAATAGAAGGAGCTATTAAGCTAGCAAAGTATGTCACGCGTAGGCCCTATGTTGTCTCCTTTACAGGCTGTTTCCATGGAAGGTCGATGGGGGCACTCAGTGTATCTACATCGAAGAGCAATTACCGCAAGTTTCAGCAGCCGTCCTGGCTGACCTATCAGCTTCCATATGCGGATGAGCGCGATTGCCCTTTTGGTGAAGATCCTGAGGAGTACTTCCCAAGAAAGCTGGAAAAGGATGCTGAAACCCTGTTCAAGCATCAGGTGGACCCTGAAGAGGTTGCCTGCATGATCATTGAACCGGTTTTAGGAGAAGGAGGCTATATCATTCCTCCGAAGAAATGGATGCTGAAGATCAGGGAAATATGTGACCGGCATGGAATCCTGCTGATATTTGATGAAGTGCAAACAGGCTTTGGGCGTACTGGAGAATGGTTTGCCGCTCAGGCTTTTGATGTTGTGCCGGATATCATGGCGATTGCAAAAGGAATCGCGGCAGGCCTGCCTTTAAGCGCAACTGCAGCATCAAAAGAACTGATGGAAAAATGGCCGCTGGGTGCCCATGGAACAACCTTCGGCGGAAATCCGATTGCCTGCTCTGCAGCTTTAGCTTCTCTTGAAATACTAAAAACGGAGAATCTTTTGGAAAACGCAAAGCAGATGGGAGAGTATGCATTAAAGAAATTACAGGATTTAAAAGCCGAACATCCTGCAATTGGCAGTGTCAGAGGGCTGGGCCTGATGATTGGCATTGAAATAATCGATCCGCAAACCGGAAAACCGGATGGAAAAGCGGTAATGGATATTCTGAACTCTTCACTTGATAAAGGCGTCCTCTTCTATCTCTGCGGAAATTCAGGGGAAGTGATTCGGATGATTCCGCCGCTTATCGTAACAAAGAAGCAAATCGACCAGGGACTGAAAGTATTGGAAGAAGCACTTACAGAGCATGAAGCAGTTGTTTCCAATTCATAAGGAGGTATGAGAATGAAAGCTGAGACAAGGGTTAAGCCGCAGGCTGTCACAGGAGAGTATTGGAAATTTATCATTCCATCATTAATTGGGTCGCTCCTATTTCTGGTTCCAGTTAAATTTCAGGGAGACGTAACGATTGGTGTTGGTATTTTAGCATCACTATTAGGTAATGCGTTCAGTGAGCAGATGCCTGCCATTATCATTTTCATTTTAGGAATATCGGTTTTTCTTTCCATCCTGACAAAAGCAGCAAAACCGGCATTTATACTGGATAATAAGTTTTTAAAAGGATTATTTGATACCGGCAAGTTTGGATTAACCATGAGAATCCTTGGATTCGCAGCAGGAATCATGACTTTGTTTGAGATCGGGCCTGAATTTATCTGGTCACGGAATACAGGCGGAGTGGTTCTTTATGACCTGGCTCCCGTTTTGCTTACGTGGTTCCTTTTTGCCGGCATCCTTCTGCCGCTTTTAGTGGAATTTGGATTAATGGAATTCATTGGGGCACTTGTCCAAAAATTTATGAGACCATTTTTTACACTTCCCGGACGGTCATCCATCGATTGTCTTGCGTCCTGGATGGGCGCCGGAACTGTAGGTGTTTTGGTTACCACGAAGCAATATGATGAAGGCTTTTATACAAAAAGAGAAGCAGCGGTCATTGCGACGACCTTTTCGATTGCATCAGTTGCTTTCAGTCTTGTTGTTGCGAACGTGGTTGGCCTTGGGCATTTATTCATTCCCTTTTATTTAACCGTTTCTGCAGCTTGTGTCGTGGCAGCATTGATTATGCCTAGAATTCCGCCATTATCCCGGAAGCCGGATACCTATTATGAGCCAGTAGGACAGCAGATTGATGAAACCATTCCGGAAGGGGTTTCGAAATTGAAATGGGGATGGGAGCAGGCAATTGATAAAGCCAGGAATGCCCCGGGTCCCAAAAAGCTATTAACCAATGGGATCGAAACCGTTTTAGATATTTGGATGGGACTGATTCCGCTTGTTATGAGCTTGGGAGCAGCAGCCCTGATTATTGCGGAATACACGCCTGTATTTGAGTTTATTTCATACCCGCTCATTCCTGTTTTGGAGTTTATGCAATTGCCGGAAGCAGGAGCAGCAGCACAAACTATGCTTGTTGGCTTTGCTGATATGTTCCTTCCTGCCGTTATCGGAAGCGGGATTGAGAGCGAGCTGACAAGATTTGTCGTGGCGGGCTTGTCATTAACACAATTAGTATACATGTCTGAAATCGGGATCCTGATCCTGCGTTCAAACATTCCGCTGAGCTTTATGGATTTATTCGTTATCTTTATTGAAAGAACGGTTATTACGTTACCTGTTATTGTACTGATTGCACATGTTTTTGTATTTTAGTTGGAAGGAGGGTGGCAGGTAGCCTGCCCTCCTTTTCGTTATATTAATTTTCTTAAAAGTTCAAAAAGGGCAATATATTATTGGGGCATGTCTCATATCTTATATAGAATCTGCATTATATAAGGAGAGGCGCAATGAGTAAATTCTTCAAAGGAGTCATATTGCTTGCACTGGCTGCTTTTGCAAGCGAATGTATAGAGTTTGTGGTAAATATGGTGCTTGCCCGGGAACTGGGGGAGAGGGGACTCGGCATGTACATGTCGATTTTGCCGACCATATTTCTAATTGTGCTGCTGGCCAGTTTTGAGCTTCCAATCTCTATTTCCAAGTTCATAGCTGAAAAGGATAAAAGGTATCATCTCAGTATGCTCCATCATGTCATCAAGCTGACCATTATCTTTACAGCGGTTTTGGTTCCGATTGCAGCGGCAATCATTCCGTTTGTCAGTGTCTTTAATGAGTACCATCCGCTCCTGAGATGGGTTGTGATCGGGTTCATCCCAATCGTGTCTTTTTCCTCAATTGCCAGAGGCTTTTTCATGGGCAAGCATCAAATGGGGAAAATTGCAGCCTCCAATTTTCTGCGCAAATCCGTTCAGCTCCTTCTGCTCGTGGTTCTTTATCAGGCCTTTCAATTTGATGTCAATACAGCAGTCTTTATTGCATTTTGTACGTTTGTAGGAAGTGAGATTGTTGTTTTTCTCTATTTGCTGAATATGTTTATTATCCAGTATCACCGTATTAAAAAAGAGCCATCTGAGTTTGTAAGCGGAAGTAGTGTCAGGCAGAACTTAATCTCTGTTTCAGTGCCGACGACTGCTTTGAGAGTTTTCCATGCCCTGACACATGCTGTTCAGCCATTCTTGATTAAGGGGGCGCTTTTAAAGGCAGGAGTGCCGAGCGAAGTCGCAACAGAACATTTTGGAATGCTTGCTGGTGTCGCCATGACGATCGGTTTTTTCCCATCCTTTATTGCCCATTCATTTTTAATCATGCTGATTCCGACAGTCTCCAAAGAATATGCGGATAAAAATCTGGAGGAGCTTCGGAGACTTCTTCAGCAGGTGTTCTTTGTCACCTTTTTATACGGGATCCCATCGGTCGTTCTTTTCTATTTTTTTGCACGGCCGCTGACCGAGGTGTTTTTCCACTCCACAGATGCAGCCGTTTATTTACAGCTGCTGTGGCCATTTTTTCTGCTCCACTTTTTCATTATCCCGATGCAGGCTTATTTAATCGGCCTGGGCCTCATGAAAGATGCGTTTTATCATTCAGTATGGTCAACTGTTGTTTCATTTACAGCCATGTTCGTGCTTGGATCCATGCACAGCCTGCAGATGGACGGTATTATAATGGGCATGAATATGGGAGCTGTCCTCCTGGCCATGATGCATTATGTAACAGTATGCAGAAAAATTGGCCTGACACTCTATCTATCGCCAGCCAAGCAGTTTAATTGAAAATGAGAAAGCATCTCCCGTCATGGGCAGATGCTTTATTTTTTGTCCTCATTTTTTCCCCCGAATTTGCTCTCAATCGTTTGTTCATCTCCGTACAGGATGATATGATCTCCCTCCTGAAGCTCAGTGATAAGCCGGTCTTTTCTGATCTTTATTTCACCTCTTTGGATGTACAGCACATTAATATCTTCGTCATCTTCAATCAATTCCCTTAATTCTTTACCAATGAAATCGCATGATTCATTGATGGTATAGTCCAATACATGATCCGTATCATCCGTAAGCAGCGCTTCTCTTATCGGGAGATCGCGAAAATCATAATGTTCTTCGAGCTCATGCTCCAGTTTCCCCGAAAGATAATCGCGCACTTTAGGAATTTTTAAAATAAAAATAACCAGGATCAGGACAGCGGCGACGACCGAGATCTTGGCAGTAAAGAAGTCATCTGATAGGATGCTGCTGATTGCCGAAATGATTACTGCCAATGAAAAGGCGCCAAATAAAATTAAAAAGGCTCCGAACCTTCTGCGGATTGGATGGTCGATAATCAGTTCAGATTCCCCGGTTGTAAAACCGGTTCCTGTCAGCATGCTGATCACCTGAAATCTCGCAATAGGCTTATCCAGCCCGGTATATGTGAAGATCAGCGTATGAATTTCAATAACTGCCAAAACGATTCCCAAGTATATCAGGATGAATAGAACACCCATCTAGACTCCTCCAAAAATATAGAATTATGTAAAAAACCTAAGGAAGCCAGTCCTTAGGTCATTGCTGTACAGTTTCGTTATAGTAATTTACTGAATACATGGCACCCTCATCTACCATTTTATTATCTTCAATATTATGTGGGTCAGGGTGGCCAAGCTTTTCTGTTGGCACTGTATCATTTAGAAAGCGGTCAGGAAGCATGCCCTTCATTTTAACTGCAAGAGACTGAACCTTATTTCGATTGTTTTTGCTGGCTAATAATAAAATGCTCGTAATGCCAACACCGGCTAACAGATAGGGATTTAACGGACGAGAATTCATGATTATGCTCCTCCTTTAAATAATTTGATTTGTATTTCTTGGTGTTTATTTACCCGGCGTAATTAAAAGCAAACATTTAATCTTTATTACATTGTTTCCAGTGCTAGAAATAATTACACCTTATGAATGGTTTTATTCAGGCAGCAAGAAGGGAATTATGTATTAAATATAAATAAGGATACGATGTTAGGAAGGAAGATGGGGATGGAAAAAGAATATAACGAAGATAACTGGAAATGGCACCGTTACGATCATTTGGAGGAAATAGATTACCAGGTGGCTGGTGACTATAAAGATGTCTTAAAGGAATGGGCCAAGAATACATCCGAGAATAAAACAAATGTAATGAAAATTGATACTTCAGTCCGCGGTAAGGAATTTATTAGCGGTTCGCTCATTTATCAGCAAAAAACAAAGGAGCAGCATGAAAATAGTTTGTTCCACTATTTTCTGACAAGGGATTTTCTCATCACTGTTAGCTTTGATTCGTCTGTCATTCAGTCTGATGATTCATTGCTATTAAAAAAAATGGATTATACCCATAATGCTATTGATGGATTTTTCGTGATTTTAGGCGAGATCCTAAGTGATAACATCCAGAAGATTGATAAGTTTGAAGTACGGTTAAATGAGCTGCTATGGAAAATAAAAGAGAAAAATAATATTAACCGCCTGGAGGAAATCTATGAGCTCCGTCACCAGATCCTGGTTTGGAAGAATATTATGATTCCTGTTAAGGAAATCAGGCTGGGTGTAGAAGAGACGTTTGGTGAAGGTGTCACCGATGGAACTGAATTTAAAAGAACGTGCAAGCGAATTGAAAGGGGCTATACGCTGGTGCGGGAGTATCAGCAGGAAATTGATGACCTGGTTAATTTTGAAGAAATGGTATCCATGCACCGGGGAAATGAAATCGTGAAGACACTCACGGTCATTACCACCCTTATGACTCCGATCGCAACATGGGGAGCGCTCTGGGGTATGAACTTCAAAGTTATGCCTGAACTGGAATGGAAGTATGGGTATTTGTTCTCCATTATCATTATCATCGCTTCTACCGCAGCCCTCTATATCATGCTTATTAAAAAAGGCTGGATGGGTGATATCCTAAGGGGGAAAAAGAAGAATTCATTCTTCAAATAAAGGAATGCCGTTAGAATGCGGCATTCCTTTCGTTTAGTAAATGATCCAGTGTTACTTTAATCCCAGTCTCGTATGATGTTTTAGGAAGAGTGCCAATTCTCGCTTCATATTTACTGCCGTCCAATATAACAGGTGTCTGATTCAAATACATCAATTCTGTATATTCTCTCATCATGGGATCAAATAGGCCGATTGCACGTATCATCCATTTATGGACAGGTCTGAAGGAAACGCCTCTGCTAAGATGCTGAGATACAATACTGGCTATTTCTTCTCCGGTAATGGTTCCTGCACCAGGGATATTCCAAGCTTCACCATATGAGTTTTCATTCAATGCAAGCTCGGCTAATGCGTCTGCTCCATCTTTAATGAAAATGAATTCTCTCGGTATATTGGTTTTGCCGACAAACATGCCCTTATTCTTTTCAATAATTTGGCTGAGAGTATAGTGTATGAGTGTGTTTCCTGTATGAGGACCGTAAAAGTCAGGGAAGTGGGCAATGATATATGGTACCCCTGATCTTTTAATAGTCTCAATCAAGTCCTGGCGCAGCATGCCTTTTTTCGTGTGCGGATTCTTGGGAGAAACTTCGTTTGCAGGGCTGGATTGAAGACCATAGGAGTATATATTATCAGCATATATAAAAGGCTTATGATGTTTGCTGCAGGCCTGCAGGATATTATTTAAGATAATTGAGAGTGTGGGATCCCAGTCCGGGTAAGGGATATTGATGGCATGGAACACTGCATCTGCTTCGGACACTGCTTTCTCAACATCATCTGGATTCAAGGCATCACCAGCATGGATAACAGCATTTTGTCCCCAGCTTTTTTTAAAGTTAAGAAGGTTTTCGTTAGACCTTGCAAAAGCGATAGTTTTAATATTTCTGCGGCATAATGCTTCTGTCAAAGCATAGCCCATTCCGCCTGTTGCTCCTAATACTGCAGCTGTTTTCATCATTTGTCATCATCCTTTTTATTTAATTGACCACTGTTCAATTGAGTGGAAAAATGAAAGAAATGCGATAACATTTCTTTAACAAATTGCTTTTATTAAAAATTGGGCATGTGAAGAGGCGAGTTCCTTCACTTCTTCAAATGTGGTTTCCGTTCTGCAATAATGTGTGACAAAGCCGTGCAGACTTAGAAATACAGACCAAATATCCTTTATGGAGAGAGAGTTGGGAGCGAGTGAATTAACCGCTTGTGCAAAATGCAGGTAGCTTTTGTTTGGCCCTTCATTTAGATAGCCTTTCACATCATCATCACGTATTAAAAACATCAGCTCATAATGTTTTTGATGGGTCAGGCCAAATTGTATATAACGGTAAAAAATGCTGAAAAGCTTTTGTTCATTGCTATCTGCAGATTCTCTCAGGACACTGGCGAGGACTTGATCAAGTTTTTGAAAATCGGCTTCAACAATTTCATAAAATAATTGAGCCTTGTTTTTGAAATGATAATAGATGGCACCATGGCTGCACTGAAGGGTGTCCGCAATTTTTCTCATGGATGCTGCGGCATATCCTTCCTGAACAAACAGGTCACGTGCTACAGAAATAATGGCTTCTTTTGTTAGTTCGTCATGGGCTGATTTTCTTGGACTCATGGAATCACCTTTCGTTATTGAACACTGGTCAATAAAATTATATGATGATAGGATATTTTTGGCAATGTTTTTTTACTATCTATCCAAATAATTTTAATTAGCCATCAGCTTTTGATATGCTTTAATAAAACAGGAGGGAACAACATGAATGAAACAAAAACATGCAGAGAATCTTTTACGGTAAAAACAAGCATTGTGCTTCCGCCAGACACGAATACATATGGAACACTATTTGGCGGCAAGCTAATGGCTTATATTGATGATGTGGCAGCCATCGCGGCGATGAGGCACGGCAGAAGAAATGTCGTAACCGCTTCTACAGATTCTGTTGACTTTCTTCATCCGGTTTATGAAGGCAACTCAGTCTGCCTGGAGGCCTTTGTGACCTATACAGGCCGGACATCAATGGAGATCTTTGTAAAAGTAATTGCAGAAGACCTGCTGACCGGGGACCGAAATGTGTGTGCTATGTCCTTTTTGACAATGGTTGCGGTTGACGAGAATGGAAAGCCGACCCCGGTGCCGGCGGTTGTTCCTGAGACAGATGAAGAAAAGAGCTTATATGAATCAGCAAAAGAACGTGCGGAAATTCGCAAAAAACGGAGAAAGGACAGTGAAGCCAGGGCAAAGACATACGGTACAGGTCTGCCCTGGTAAATAAGGGGGAGAATAATGGGTTCCAAAGTGATGCATAGCATCATCAACAATGAAATTGCATCCAGAATGAAAATAGAGGACAGAGCAGCTTTTTTATTGGGGGGAATAGCACCGGACGCTGTTTCTCCCAAAGGGATCTTTCCCATTTTTATAAAGGGAGAACGGATGATTATAAGAGTATTGTTTATAAATACAGGAATATAAGTCATTCACCTTACATCCTCGGCTATTACATCCACTTAATTGCAGACCATGTCTGGCTGACAGGATTCTATCTTCCCAGGCTGAAAAACAGAATGGAAAAAGATGACGAGGTCTTACCCGCTATCATAATGATTTTCGCCTGTGTAATGCAAAGCTCTCTGGACATTACGGCCCTATGAAATTTGAACCTGCCAGACTTAGAAGAGATTTCTTCCAAACAAGTCAGCTTATTTCTTCCATTTGTTTAAAACGAATTTGAATACGATAAAAAGGACGCTGAGAAGCCCCTTGAAGTGTTTATATTTCAGCAGATTGTCGGATACGTTGAAACCTCTGCAGAGCTGGGGATTGCAGAGTTGAAGAAATTCTTGCTTTTAAAAAATAAACTCCTCATTTCTTCCTAGCTTGTATCAAATAATCTAGTAAAATAGATTTAACTTTCAGAATATTAACTCTTATTCCTTGATAATCCTTTTCCTTCCTCTTAAGTTAGACGTGTATAACATAACTGAAGGAGGATGAATATGAGAAGAGTTTTGAAAGCTAGTGTCCTAATGCTTTTAAGTATTTTACTAGTTGCCGGAACCATGCCTTTAACCGGGCAGGCGAAAAAGCCGAAGCCTGATGATGGCTATGGCGGCTATAGCCAGGTTGATGTTGGCAAGGACGGAATGGTGGCTTCAGCCCATCCGCTGGCATCAAAAATTGGGGCAGATGTCTTGAAAAATGGCGGTAATGCCATTGATGCGGCTGTCGCAGTCCAATTCGCCCTTAATGTTGTGGAACCAATGATGTCCGGAATTGGCGGGGGTGGTTTCATGATGGTCTATGATGGCAAAACGAAAGAAACCAGCATTATTAACAGCCGTGAACGCGCTCCAGCAGGTGCCGCACCAGATATGTTCCTGGATGAAAACGGAAAGCCGATTCCATTTGCGGAGCGTTCAACTGGCGGTACGGCAGTCGGTGTGCCCGGCACATTGAAAGGATTGGAAACGGCCCTTGAAAAATGGGGAACACGCCCTATGCAGCAGCTGATCGGCCCTGCCATTAAGCTGGCAGATAAAGGATTCCCAATAGATTCTGTATTAGCCGATGCGATTGCCGATAATCAGGACAAGCTTGGCAGAACAGCTGCCGGCAAAGTGTTTTTGCCTAAGGGCGAACCTATTGAAGAAGGGGAGCGTCTAGTACAGAAGGATCTTGCAAAAACCCTGAAGATGATACGTGCTGACGGGACAGACGCTTTTTATAATGGGAAAATCGCAGAAGCTCTTGCTGGTGTGGTGCAGGATTTTGGCGGATCCATGACACCTGAAGACCTTGCGGGATATGAAGTGACTATTGATGAGCCTATTTGGGGAGATTACCAGGGGTATGAAATTGCGAGCATGCCGCCCCCAAGCTCTGGCGGAGTGTTTTTGCTGCAGATGCTGAAGATTCTGGATGATTTTAATCTATCACAATATGATTTAAAATCCTGGGAGAAATATCACCTGCTTGCTGAGACCATGCATCTTGCCTATGCAGACCGCGCCGTATATGCAGGAGATCCAGACTTTGTAAATGTCCCAGTCAATGGGCTGCTTCACCCTGATTATATTAAGGAGCGCCAGGAACTGATCAGCCTGAATGAAGTGAATCCAAGCCCGGAAGCGGGAGATCCTTGGAAATATGAGAACAGTGAAGCCAATTATGAAGCAGCTGAACAGCCGAATGACCGCCAATACGGTGAGACCACTCATTTTTCTGTAACGGACAGATGGGGAAATGTTGTCTCATATACCACAACGATTGAACAGGTATTCGGAACAGGAATCATGGTTCCAGGCTACGGGCTGATGCTGAATAATGAGCTGACAGATTTTGATGCTGTACCGGGCGGGGCAAATGAAGTCCAGCCAAACAAGCGGCCTTTAAGCTCGATGACCCCGACGATTGTCTTTGAAGATGGAGAGCCGGTCCTGACTGTCGGTTCACCAGGCGGCCCAACGATTATAACATCAGTACTGCAGACGATCCTTTACGCCATTGAATATGACATGGAGCTAAAAGCAGCAGTTGAAGAACCGCGAATCTATACAAATAGCCTGAATTCCTACCGCTATGAAGAGGGCATTCCTTCAGAAGTAATTAATAGGCTAAAAGGGATGGGGCATAGCTTCGGTCCGAGTCCGACCACGATTGGAAACGTCCAAAGTATTTTGATCGACCGGGACAAAGGAAATTTCAAAGGTGTGGCAGATTCAAGCCGCAATGGTGCTGCCATTGGTGTTGATTTGAAAGGAAAAGGGAAAAGCAAATAAGATTTGTGAGAATAGCGCCTTATCAATAAGGTGCTATTCTTTTGATGCGAAATGAATAGTCGTTCATTTTATGGCAGGAATTTATGTTTATCTGTTGAAATATAATTTAAGCAGGCATTCATAAAAGAAGGAGGAACATCCCATGGCAGTCAAAGATGAATTATACCAGCTGGCAGATAAAATGAACGATGATCCCGTTCATATCAAGGATGAGAAAAATCGGGTATTTCAGGTGTACCTTGAGGAAAGCGGCCCAATCCAGATTTTATTAAAGGAGGGGAAAGTCATAGTGGAAGAGGGTACTTCCCATGAGCCTGAAGTGACACTGAAACTGTCAGATAAAAACTTTTCTAAGTTATTAAAAGATGATCTCAACACGACGATGGCATTTATGACAGGCAGTCTGAAAGTTGACGGTAAAATGGGGCTGGCCCTGAAGCTGCAGGAAATTGTAAAGAAATATCAATGATAATAAGGCAGCCCCCTCAAACAGGAAGCTGCCTTATTTTATGATAAAAACAGTGCCATCAGGTCTTCATCATAGTACTTTCCGTCAATCTTAAGAGCGTGCCTCTCCTTTCCGTAAACCTCGAAGCCAAAAGAAGCATATAGCTTTTTAGCAGGAATATTTTCAGACATTACAGCCAGGTGGATTTGTTCAACCCCATCCCATGAGCGTGCCTTTTCCACAGCTTTGCCCACCAGGCACTTGCCAACGCCATTCTGACGCCATGACTCTGTAACGTACATCGCATAAATATTGGACCGATGATTTACTTTCAATCCGGTTTCTCGTACTAAACTGACTACACCTATAAGTTTTCCATTTTCAAATGCGCCGAAGTGAAAGGAGTTATCCCCCTTAAATCTTTCACCATACACTTCAGGAGGCCTCCCGGCTTCCTCCTCATAGCTTGAACCAAATGCTTCCGGATTCTTTTTTAACCCTTCCAATCTAATCTCTTTGTAAATTTCAGCATCATCCGGACGCAGAAGCCTAATTTCCATCCTGGACACTCCTTTATTTTTCCTAACCCTTAGATTCTAGTTAACAGGACAAACTCCTTTAACATTTTTCTAAGAAAAGTTTTTTTCTGCTTATATAAGGGAACAGGATAAAAAAAGTACAGGAGGGATTGGAATGTCTCAGGAAAACAGTAAGGACTTAAAGGATATTGTAAAAGGGCAGAATTCCGCGCAGAAACAAGAACAGTCATTGAAAGATCAGGAGCGTAAGCCGGATCAGCAAAACCGTTTGAAGGACCAGGAGAATATGAGGAAGTAGTTTTAAGAGAGCTATGAAGAATAGCTCTCTTTTTAAAAAGGGAAAATGACTCCCGCCCCGAATAGTAAGCAATGGGTTACTCCTATTGAATATACATATAAAAAGGGGGATGCAGAATGGGAGTGCTGTTTGGTTTAATTATCGCGACTCTGGCCTTCGCTTATGGGATCGACCGAAGAAGGAAAAAGATAAATAATACGATCCAAAAAGGAATCAGCCCAAGTGATAAACCGGGGGAAAGCACGAATTATACGATGGGTGATAATCATTATACCGGAGGCGGACAATAGCCATGGAGTTTTGCGTTATCAGCAAGGCTCTTCTTTTTTTCCGGATCATGCTTTCTTCTCCTGAAAATGGGAAAAGCTAAGGTTGCCTGGTTTCTACAGGGCATCAAAAAGGGTATAAGGAAACATACATATTGTAACCTTTTTTAGATTTGGAGAAGTGGGCTATGAAAAAAAGAAGAGTGGAATCCCTATTTGTTTTTATTCTGATTGCATCTGTGTATACGATATTTTTCACGGATGCCGGTTCGCCAATAAAAATCGGTGCTGTCCTGCTGTATGCAGCTGTTATTTTTATCAGCGCCTATTCCTTGATGCTTGAGAATCGCAGCCCTAACCAGACCTTGCTGTGGATGTATGTGCTTGTATTTTTTCCGGTTGCCGGCTATCTGTTTTATTTGTTTTCCGGACAGCTTTATTTGAAAGGCCACCTGTTTAAAAGCAAAAGAAGCAGAGACAGGGATGAATGGAAGAAGCTGATGAAAAGAGAAGACACGCCAGATATATCATTCCTGCAGGACAGCCAGCACTGCTTTGCAAAATTCGCCAATAATGTAGCACTGACTCCCCTAAGCACAAATTCAAGGGCAAAAATCCTCAAAAATGGCGAAGAGACTTTTAATGAAATCAAGAAAAAGCTGCATGAAGCAGAAGAGTTTATTCATATGGAGTACTATATTTTCCGCTCTGACAGACTTGGCAAGGAAATCATCAATATTTTGATGGATAAAGCCAGGCAGGGTGTGGAGGTGCTGTTTATTTTTGATGCGGCAGGCAGCATGGGGATTACACTGGAGGATTTGCAGTCCATGGAGGATGCAGGCATTAAGATACGTCCATTTTCTCCGTTGAAGTACGGTTTTTTCAATCAGAAATTCAACTTTAGAAACCATCGCAAGATAGTTGTTATAGACGGGAAAGTCGGCTTTGTGGGCGGACTGAATGTGGGCGTTGAATACCTGGGCGAAAATGAAAAAATCGGTTTCTGGCGGGATACTCACATGCTTCTGAAGGGGGAGGCTGTGTACACACTGCATACGGTCTTTCTCTTGGATTGGGAATATGTAAGCAAGGAAGATGTGCTGGAGGAATACAGAAATGTAAAATATCCGATAGATGATGATGTGCTCGATGGTGCCGTGCAGGTGGTGGCCAGCGGACCCGACACACAGCAGGGAATTATGAGCGATTTATATTATTCAATGATATCCTGCGCGACCAGATCCATTTGGATTGCCACACCTTATTTTGTCCCTGATGAATCCATTCGCACTGCATTAAGGGTGGCTGCGGCTAAAGGAGTGGAAGTGCGCATCCTGGTCCCTGAGATCAATGACAGCTTCCTGACACAATACGCAAGCCGGTCCTATTTTGCGGAACTGCTTCGATATGGCGTTGAAATTTATTCCTATAAAAAAGGCTTTTTGCATCAGAAGATCATTATCGTTGACGGAATCCTCGCTTCAATAGGAACTGCGAACATGGATATGCGCAGCTTCCACTTGAACTTTGAAGTCAACGTCTTCCTATACGGTACAAGCTCCATCCGTGATCTTGTCGCCCATTATGAGGAGGATCTGGAAGAAAGCGAAAAAATAAGCCCCGTCCAGTATTATAAACGCGGATTGGCGGAAAGATCGAAGGAATCCTTCGCCCGGCTGTTTTCCGGGGTCTTATAAAGAAAGTGCCATGGATGTGGCGCTTTTTTTTGTGTGGAAAACAGCTTTGCAAATAAAGTAGCTCAATTTGCAAATAAATTAGTGAAATTGCAAATAAAGCAGTTGATTTGGCAAATAAATTAGTGAGGCGGCAAATAGAGCGACATAACTAACAAATAATGGTGAAGCTGCAAATAAAGTAGTTGAACTTGCAAATAAATAAACGAAATTGCAAATAAAGCGGCTGAACTTGCAAATAAATAAGTGAAATTGCAAACAAAGCGGCTCAACTTGCAAATAAATAACGAAATTGCAAATAGAGCACCAAACCTAGCAAATAAATAAATAAATAAATAAATAAATAAATAAATAAACCTTCAAATAGACCAAGCCCCGTACAAATAGAAATCCGAACTTGCCAATAACCCATTTAAGTCTCCAGACCGAGGCGTAATCATCCTCCTTATTGGTCAAAAAAGGAAAAAATCATACTAAAATAGAGATCAGTACGATATGATTAGAATAGTTTGAAAAGTTAGAAAGAAGGAGGGTTTTTATGCTTTCACGATCAGTCATTCAGGATGTAATTACAGCAGCCCTGGCCACTGGCGGGGATTTTGCGGAAGTGTTTGTTGAGGATCGTTTCACTAATAACCTTGCACTTCAGGGCGGGAAAATTGAGAGCAGCTTATCAGGCAGGGATTATGGGATAGGCATTCGCGTGTTTAAGGGACTGCAGAGTGTTTATGCTTACACAACGGATGGATCAAAGGAAGGTTTGCTGAAAGCTGCGGGCAATGCTGCCCAGGCGATCAGAGGTGAGAAAATCATACAGCCTGCACGGCTGCAAAAGGAAATTATTCCGGCAGCACATCCTATATCTCTGAATCCGCGCGAAGTGGAGAAGATCCGCAAAGTAGATGTGATGAAAAAGGCATCCGAAATTGCCAAAAACTATCACAGCAGCATCCAGCAGGTTACGGTCAGGTATTTGGATGAAGAACAGAATGTGCTGATTGCCAACTCGGAAGGTAAGTTTGTTGAAGATCGCCGGGTGCGAAGCCGCCTTGCCATTCAGTCGATTGCTGCAGAAGGAAATCAAATGCAGCCTGGATTCTATGGACCTGGAGCCCATAAAGGCTTTGAATTCATGGAAAACCTTAACCTTGAACATTATGCCAATGAAGCTTCCCGCATCGCGGTTACGATGCTTGGAGCGGACCCATGCCCGAGTGGGAAATTTCCTGTCATCATCGATAATGAATTCGGCGGCGTTATTTTCCATGAAGCATGCGGACATGGCCTTGAAGCTACATCTGTGGCGAAGGATAACTCCGTTTTTGCAAACCGGATCGGCGAAAAAGTGGCCTCAGATGTCGTTACATACGTAGATGACGGCACGCTTGCCAATGAGTGGGGATCAATTACGATAGATGATGAAGGCGAAAAGGCCCGTAAAAATGTGCTGATTGAAAATGGGATTTTAAAAGGTTACTTGATTGATAAATTCGGCGGACGCAGAATGGGCATGGAGTCGACAGGATCGGGAAGACGGCAGTCCTACCGCTATGCACCGACTTCGAGGATGACCAATACGTATATTGCGAACGGCAAATCCACTCCGGAAGAAATCATTTCAAATACAGAGTACGGAATTTATACAAAATACATGGGCGGCGGCCAGGTGAATACAACAACTGGCGATTATAATTTTGCCGTCATGGAAGCGTACCTTGTAAAAGATGGAAAAATCGGCAAACCTTTAAAAGGTGCTACTTTAATAGGAAATGGCCCGAAAACTCTCCAGCTGGTTGATATGGTGGGGAATAATTTGGACCATGGTGCAGGCATGTGCGGTTCACAAAGCGGAAGCATCCCTGTCAATGTTGGCCAGCCGATGATCCGCGTAAGCGAAATGACTGTTGGCGGAACAAAGGGGGGCGAATAATATGAACGTGCAGGAATTTAAGGAAAAACTATTTCAGCTTGGCGAGCAGCATGGTTTTACAGACATGGAGCTTTATTATGAGAGGGAGGAAAAGTTCGCCTGCGAGCTTTACAAAGGAGAAATTGACTCCTACGACACTTCCGAAGTATTCGGAACCTCCTTCCGAGGCCTTTACGAAGGCAGGATGGGCTATGCTTTTACGGAGAAACTGGATGAGGACTCCCTGTCTTTTCTGATCGAGAATGCAAAGGAAAACTCTCAGTTTATTGAAGATGAAGTACAGGAAGAAATCTTTGCCGGCAGCGAAAAGTATGAGGCAGGAAGCTACTATTCAAGCAGTCTTGCTGAAGTTACGATCGCTGAAAAAATAAATTTGCTTAAGGAAATAGAAAAGCACATCTATGCATATGATGAGCGGGTAACCGGGACTGATTATTTCATGCTGAAAAGCGGTGAAACGGAAAGGGTTCTTCTCAACAGCAAAGGCCTGAAACTCAGCGAAAAGAACAATCATGCCGGCATTTATGTATCAGTTATCGTTAAGCAAGGAGATCTAGTGAAAAACGGAGAATACTCCAAGTTTACGAGAGACTTTTCCATCTTGAATCCTGAGGAAATTGCCAAGCATGCAGTAGAAGAAGCATTATCTCAGCTTAATGCCAGAAGTGCTGAAAGCAAGAAATATCCCGTATTATTGAGAAATGATGCTGCCAGCGCCCTCCTTCAGACATACATCCCTATCTTCTCAGCGGAAAATACTCAAAAAGGGCAATCGGCTTTAAATGGCAAAACAGGGGAGATCATTGCGGCAGCGTCATTGAATATAGTGGATGATCCATTTTTAGAGGAAGGTCTGCTAAGCTCAAATTTCGACAGCGAAGGGGTCGCCACTGCCAGGAAAGATATTGTGAAAGACGGCAGACTTGTTACCTTGTTGCATAACCGCAAAACGGCTCAAAAAGATGGTGTGGAATCGACGGGCAATGCTTACAAAGCTTCTTATAAGGGCGCTTTAACGGTAGCTCCAACGAACCTTCTTGTCATTCCATCTGATCAAGGCTATGACGAGCTGTTATCATCGCTGTCAGAGGGCATAATCATAACCGAATTATCCGGCCTCCATTCCGGTGCCAACACCGTATCAGGGGACTTCTCCATTGCGGCTAATGGCTATTATGTCAAAGACGGTAAAGTGCAAAATGCAGTAAACCAAATGACGATTGCCGGAAACTTCTATGAGCTATTGAATAATATTGAAGCCATCGGCTCAGATCTGGAATTTTCGATGGGGTTCATGGCCACAGGCTATATTGGTTCGCCATCTTTATTAATCAGGGAACTGGCTGTGACGGTTGAATAATTAAAAGATAATGGCACACTACTGTAATCGTGGTGTGCTTTCTTAATTGTGTGGGAATATTTAATTAAAAATACCTAGATATAAATAATAAGTTGCTGGATAAGCTGAAAAATCTTCTGGAAAAATAAAGGATATTCTTTCGAAGAATAGAAATATTGCTGTTAAACAAAAAAGGAGGCAATGAGATGGACCTAATTGAAACCAGCCGCCTAATTCTTCGCAGTCTTACCCTTGACGATGCACTCAAGGTAGAAGAATATGCCAGTGATTATGATGTGGCCAAAACAACACTAAATATTCCCCATCCCTATCCGGAAGGGGGAGCAAGGGAGTTTATTACAAGCATCCTGGAAGCAGAGAGAAACGGTAAAATTGCGATTTTCGCCATAACGAAAAAAGAGGATAATAGCTTAATAGGACTCATCAATATAACAGGTACTAATGCAAACAGAAGAGCAGAAATCGGCTATTGGATCGGCAAGCCGTTCTGGGGAAAAGGGTATGGTACAGAGGCAGCCAGGGCAGTTATTAAATATGGATTCGAAGAGCTGAACCATAACCGCATTTATGCCCTTGCTTTTACAGACAATCCTGGATCATGGAGGATTATGGAGAAATCAGGAATGAAGCATGAAGGAATTTTGCGCCAGCATGTAATGAAAGACGGCAGGCCGGTAGACCTGACTTATTATGCGATATTGCTGGAGGAATATATAGGGGAAGGTGCAGCCATTTGAATCGCTGTCCGCATTATGTTTCAATGGAAGCAAATCATTTTTTATATGGAGGTTCATGTGCGGATCATTGCTTCCCATCCTTTTATAACAGTCAGCCGGAAGATCGATTGGAATCAGCAGCAATACATTGAAAAGGAACTTTATCTTCATTTATTTGAGGATCACATCCTTTCGCCAACGGATAAATTTCTCCTTGATGAAGTTTGGGATATGTCATACAGATCTTCCAATTGCGAAATTGGTTTTCTCTATCTTCATACCAATCGAGGGCTATTCTCTTTTCAAGTAAAGTCTGAGCCAAACCAGTTTATAAATCTTTATAGAAATCTGAAAAAGTAACAAAGCCGGAATTGTCATACACAGCAATTCCGGCTTTGTTATTAAGCCTGTTGGGCCAGTCGTACAAGCATATGGGCCAGCTTATGCTTTTCTTCATCATTGCCAGCTTTCCATAATTCTTTCAGAAGCTGTTCCTCGCGGTTTTTTGGCTCCACATTTTCAGCCAGGTAGCCAGCCACCTTTTCCGCTGTTACCGCAAGCTGTTCCTCATTTAATCCCAGCTTTTTGCCAAGCTCGATTCTTTCAGCCAGATAGCTTTTAAACTCGTCGAAATTGCTTAAAATATCTTCGGCCCTTTCATTTGACATCTTGTCCATTACATTCTTGATATTTTTTGTATCCAATTCACCATCTTGTTTGATTACATGATCCTGTTCATTCATTTAACAGACCTCCCAAAAGAACGTTTTCTTATTAAATATCCTTTTGGGGGCCAACCTAAACTTGTTTATATCTCGCTGGATGGAGATTCCTGAACAGCTTTCAATTTCTTGAATTTTAATTTTGACATAATAACGCCAATTTCATATAGCCCGATAAGGGGCACAAGGACAAGAATCTGTGAAAATAAATCAGGCGGTGTAATTAGAGCTGATACAACAGCCATGATCAAGTAAGCGTATTTTCGCATCGAGCTGAGCATGGCTGGGGTAACAATGCCGATGGTTGTCAGAAACAATAACAGCAAAGGCACTTCAAACAGAAAACCAAAAGGAATGGTCGACATCAGCAGAAAAGAAAAATATTCCCTGGCAGTGATCATCATCGCAAAATGTGATTCACCCAATAGCATTAAAAACTGATAAATAGCAGGGAATATAATAAAAAAGCCGAAGCAAAGACCGCCGATAAAGCTGAAGAGAATAGCCGGAAAAAATATCAATGATACTTTGCTTTCTTTTTCCGTTAATGCGGGCCTCACAAATAGCCAGACCTGATATGAGATAAAAGGAAGCGAAAGCCCAAGGCTGATGCTTCCTGCAATTCCCGTGTACATCTTAATCACATCCAGCGGTCCAAGCATGACAAGCTCATGATCATTCGCGAGCATAGGGATCAGTCTGTTGATGAAAAACAGACAAAGGGCAAAGCTGGCTATAAAGAAAATCAGTGATCGAATCAGCACTTTTCTTAGATCTGTTAAATGCTCTACAAGGGTTTGTTCATCCGTTTTCAATCTAAACCCTCCTATTAAAGCGGTTTATCCTTCCGGTCAGCCGTTTCGATTGGACGTTTTTTTGAATCGGGTTCCTCATCATCACTCATAATTTCTCTGGCTGATTTCTTGAATTCTGATAAGGTCCTTCCAAAGGCAGACCCGATTTCCGGAAGCTTTTTAGGACCAAAGATAATTAAGGTAATAACAAGGATGATAATTAATCCGGGAATTCCGATATTTGAAAGCCCCATGATGTTCACTCCTTTTTGTGGATTTTTAAAAAGGTGAGTAAGTGCGCCTGCCCCCTTAGGTTTCGGGGGCGGGCAAGGCGCTTCCGCCTTTCTTATGCAAGCAGTCCGCCTTCTTTGCTGTATTTGATGATTCCTTCAGCAGCACGGTAGGCGAGTGCACCAACTGTTCCTGTCGGGTTATACCCTCCGTTGTGAGGAAAAGCGGATGCGCCAATGACAAATACATTTTCTGCATCCCACATCTGCAGATAGTTGTTTACAGCTGATGTTTCGGGCTCAGCCCCCATGATCACGCCGCCGGTATTGTGTGTTGTCTGATAAGGGACGATGTCATAGTGCTCCAGCTGCTGCCGGTCATTAATTTTTGATGGTCCCATCTCCTTCATGATGTTGTCGGTGATTTTTCCAATATAGTTATAAAGATTCTTATCCTGCTCGGTGAAATCGTATGTCAGGCGTAACAGCGGAAGCCCGTAGGCATCTTTATAAGAAGGGTCTAAGTCCATATAATTGTGCTGCACAGGCATGGATGCTCCCTGTGTCCCAATGCTTAAAGCCCTTGTGAAATACTTAATGGAATTCTCCTTGAACTTGCTGCCCCATTTCGGTGTATCAGTCGGAACCATATTATATTGAATCGGACGGTATCCTGATTGGTTTAGGGAAATGGAGCCCCCATGGATAAAGCCCAGATCCGAGTGGTCAAAATTGTCTCCATTGTAATCATCCACAGTAGCACCAAGAGCACCGGCACCCATGAATGTATTAAATTGTTCTTCATCAAAAAATCCAGCTGATCCGGGAAGGATCTGGTAGCAATAATTCTTTCCAATAACCCCTGACCCTGTGTCAGGATTGTATGGACGCCCCAGTTTGGATGTCAGCAGCAGGCGGGTGTTGTTCATGACATAGCTTGTCAGAATAACCATTTCTGCCGGCTGGATGAATTCTTCCTTAGTTTGCACATCCACATAGCGTACTCCAGTTGCTTTTTTGCCGTCGTGAATAATTTCTGTGACATTCGAAAAGTTGCGGATATCCACATTTCCAGTTTCTTTGGCAAACGGAATGACGGCAACGGTCGGATCTGCCTTGGCACCATATTCACAGCCGAAGCGTTCACAAAACGCACAATACTGACATGGAGCCAGCTTGGCGCCATATTGGTTTTCATATGC
This sequence comes from Cytobacillus sp. Bac17, assembly GCF_024519925.1. Classification (NCBI taxonomy): domain Bacteria; kingdom Bacillati; phylum Bacillota; class Bacilli; order Caryophanales; family Bacillaceae; genus Cytobacillus; species Cytobacillus sp. Bac17. Next base: position 83,468 of record NZ_JALJRC010000007.1, read on the forward strand.
CTGGCTCATATTGCCGGATGGCATATGGTAAGGTTTCATTCCCAATGATTTCGCTGCCTCTTTAAATCTTGCTGTAATGGGTGTTTCCTTCATTGGAGGATTTGGGAATGGATTTGCTCTCTTTGGCCCTAGCTCACCTTCCTCACCGCCAATTCCTGCCGCCTTCTCAAATTCATAGAAATAAGGCTCCAATTCATCGTATGTAATGCCCCAATCCTGAACTTGAAGCCCCTTAATCTTTGCTTCTCCATATTTTTTAACCGTCTGTGATTTAATTTCGAAGTCATAAGGCAAAAAGCGGAAAGTATGGCCATTCCAGTGGACACCGGATCCTCCTAAGCCTTCACCAAGCAAAAAGGAACCAAGCTGACGCATCGGAAGAGCTCTTTCTTTCCCCTGGTTGCGGAAGGTAATCGTTTCTTTTGAAAGGTCCTGCATTAATTCATAGCGGATTCCATAGCGAAGTTCATCATGGACAACATAGTAGTCCTTGACACCGCGCTCTTTTCCCCGCTCCAGGCCGACCACTTTTAATCCCTGTTTCCCTAGTTCAGCCGCAATGATTCCGCCGGCCCATCCAACTCCTACAATGACGGCATCTGTTTTAGGCAATGTTTTAGCCATTTTTTATCACTTCCTTAAGAGATAGTTCTATTTCGTATATGAATGGAGGCTATTTGGTTCAATTTCCACAAATTTTTCAGACTCAATCTGATTGATATAGCTCATCTGATGGCCAGGAAAGTCTTTCATTTTCCAGCCTTCCATATTCTTGTTTCCGGCATAGGCAGGATCTGCGTAAACGCCTTCAATAGTTGCTGCCCGGAGAATATTAAAAAATGTCCTGGAAGTAACACCCCGGAGCTCTACTTTATCCTCCTCAAAAGCGGTAAGGATTTCATCCTGCTGTTCACCCTCCAGTTCAGCGAAAGGCTTATTGAACTTATCATTGCTGTAGGTCTGCAGGGCAACAAGGCCGACATCAAAGACTTCATGCCGTTTTAAAGGGGACTGGTAACCCTGAAAGTTTGAGCCTGGGAAGAAAGGGCCCTGCATATATTCCCTTGTATTGTTTCCCCATGAGCCCGCAAGCTGGTGGTCAATAAAAAATGGAACATCCAAATCATTAGCGCCAGGGCCATTTTCATCCTTTGGATAAATTCTCTCAACGGCCGCCTGAAGGATTCCGAATATCTCGGGGTTTGTGAAATATAAAGGTGACTGCTGATAGGCAACCTGATCATGCCCGTTTGTATGGGCATTCTCTTCCGTTGCTGTACCGTCTTTATTCATGTTTGCGCCAATTAAGCCGCCAAGAATGCCGCCTCCTACCAAACCGCCGGCAACTAACCCGGAATTACGGATGAATCTCCTCCGGGACATGGTTGATTCTTGTTTTTGTTCATGTTCAGACATTTATCTAGAAACCTCCTTTTATTTGCCATTATGGTGAAAAAAATACATGTCTAAACAATGATCAGGAATTTTTTTAGCAGATAGGGAGAAAAGAAGAGGGGTTTTAGGGGATTTAAGGCATTAAAAAAGATGCAAACCGATTGGTCTGCACCTTTTTTAAGTCCGATGACGGACAACCTGAGGATTATGAATTGCATAGGGCCGAACCGATCTTAAATATATCGGTTATAGACGAGAGTGCCTTTCGAACGCTCTGCAAACCCTCCCTGGTTTCTTGCAATGCCAATGACGAACCTTGAAGTCGCTGTTACGCTTTTCATCGTCAACCAGTCCCTTCTGTTTTGTTATTGGCCTTGCATTATTTGTTTACCACGAGATCTTGACTTAAAACCTATTTCTTTTTCTATTCAGTTTTATCCCTTATGGATAAAATAAAAGAAAGGAAGTGAAACGCAATGAATACGAAGAAAGAAATCCGTGAGTACATATGGAATTTTCTCGAGGAGAACAAGCTTGGACGCTTTCCGTTTCCTTTAAAAAATAGAATCCCCAATTTCAAAGGAGCTGAAAAAGCGGCTGCATTTGTTTTTACTATGCCTGAATATAAAGAAGCTAAGGTAATTAAGGTAAATCCTGATTCTCCGCAGCTGCCGGTCCGTGCACAAATTTTGAAAGATGGAAAGACATTGCTGGTTCCAACTCCAAGGCTGAAAGCAGGATTTATTATGGTAAAGCCGGAATGGGTCCCAGCCGGGGAGGAGCGAAAAGCAGCGAGCCTTAAGCATATCCACTCATATGGTAAAGAAGTTCCTCTCACCGAATTGCCAAAAATTGATTTGTTTTTTGCCGGATCAGTGGGCCTTCACCGGGATGGGCGGCGTGTCGGAAAAGGGGAGGGCTATGCCGACCGTGAATATGCGATAATCAGAGAGCTGGGAAATCCAGAAATCCCTGTAATTGGAACAGTGAATAGCGCTCAGGTGATAGAGGCAGATATCCCGAGGGATCCATATGATCTGACTATCGACTGGATTGCCACTGAAAAGGAACTGATCAAAACCAACACGCCATATCCAAAACCAAACGGGATTCAATGGGATCTTGTAACGGAGAAGGAAATGGAAGAGATGCCGGTTTTGCGTGAAATATGGGAGTTAACAAAAGGAAAGGCAGCCAAGTAATTGACTGCCTTTCAAGCTTTAACTTCGTCCATTTTCTTTAAAACATCAGCAATCTTTGCGTGATTTTTAGGGGATTCATCAATATGCTTCCATAAAATCTTTCCCTGTGGCGAGAAAAGCCATGTCCCGCCTTGAATGTAGACATTCTGGGTCTTCATGGATTTCATGACAAATTCCTTCTGTTTTTCATTATCAGGGACAAACCCCTTCACTTTTCCTGTTATAAATCCAAATGCTGCTTTTGAAAGGAGCTTCCACTTTGGCATTGTTTTATGTCCCATTCCTCTATAAGCTTCCCGGGATGGATCGCCAAGGATTGGAAAAGGGAACGGGCCGAATTGCTCAAGGAATTGATTGATGAATGTTCCTTTAGAAGGAGCAATGACAATGACTTGAAAACCTCTGGCTTCCAATTCACTTATGCGCTCGCGCAACTGCGCAAGATATTCTCTGCACACCGGTCAGCCAAGATGGCGGACGAAAACAGCCATTGTATATTGGCCATTAATGGCCTGTTCAAGCGTAATATTTTTATCAGGATTTTGGGTTTCCAAAATATAATTCATTATTATCCCGCCTTTCGGATTTACTTCTGATCATACCTAATCTTTTTGAAGGAATAAAGAAATGAAGCTTGCACATAAAAAAACAGGAGTTCGCACTCCTGTTTAGTCCCTGCTCCCCAAAATTCCAAAAATACGAAGAATATTAATGAACAGGTTAATAAAATCAAGGTATAGGTTAAGAGCCATTAAAGGCACTTCTTCCGGTGAAACTCCATAATGCTTCATGCGGTTGAAATCGAATAGCACATATCCGCTGAATACAAGCACTCCGATGAAGGAGAATGCCAGCATCGCGTTAGAGCTTAACGGCCAGAAGATGCTGAAAATAGAGATTGCAATAAGGGCAAGCAATGCTGCCATCAGCATGCCGCCAAGAAAAGATAAATCCCGCTTGGTTGTCGTAGCGTATACAGCCAGGCCTGTAAACACAACCGTTGTCGCTGCAAGTGCGACCAGTACGGGGTTCGGGCCAATGGCAGCCAGGTAATGGGCAACAATCGGATAGGTCGTCATCCCTGAAATAAATGTAAATACATAAAGGAATGGATACCCGATGGCCTTTTTGCGGCGAAGCAGGAAAGCGAAAAGCAGCATTCCGAGTTCAAGAATCATGAGCGGCAAAAACAGGGCTGGAGGGACGAAAACACCCGCCATCGTTCCGATAAAAGCAATACCCAATGATAAGGCGAATGCCCGTAAAACAGAAGGCAAATAACTATTATTTGCGGTTTGCTGTACATACATTTGTTTCATTTCTCCCCTAAAATCATTTGTATATGTATATACGTCAGAACTATTATATAAGTTTCATCATTTATTGGTTTTTAAAAGGTCTCTTATCTCCGTTAATAGCTCAACGTTTTTATCCACAGCTGGTGCAGGTGTTGCTTCTTCTTTCTTTTTAAAACGATTGTTGATAATCCTGATAAAGATGAAAATAGAGAATGCCACGATGAAGAAATCAACCACATTCTGTATGAATAAACCGTATTTGACCTCAGCTCCTCCAACTTTTACCATCAGATTCGTAAAGTTTACTCCGCCCATCAGCAATCCAACAAGCGGCATGATGATATCATCTACAAGAGAAGATACAATCTTTCCGAAGGCAGCTCCGATAACAACCCCGACAGCCAAATCAAGCACATTTCCCTTCAGGGCAAATTTTTTAAACTCATTCCACATAACATGTCACCTTTCTAAGAAAATTAACGTAATTATACTATAGAAGAATAAATGAAAACCAGATAAAGAAGCCCCTATTGACAGAAACAGGCTTTTTCTCTATAGTAACAATGACAATTATATTTCGAATATTCCCGTGTGAGCGGGAGAGGTTCATAGCTTCACCCTCTATAAAAAACTATGGCTTTGATTATAATAATCAACCATATCCATAAGAGGATATGGTTTTTATTTTTTAAGCTGTACTTTTTGGACCTCTTCTTAGGATCAGCGGGATCGTATAAAGGGAGGCTTTTTTATGTCAGGAAGAAAAGATGAGGAATTAACGGATATTACGCTATTGGGAAATCAGGGTACAAAATATCTTTTTGAATACTCGCCTGATATTCTGGAGGCTTTTGACAATAAGCATCCAAACCGCGATTATTTTGTAAAGTTTAATTGCCCTGAGTTTACGAGTCTTTGCCCGAAAACAGGACAGCCGGATTTTGCGACCATCTATATCAGCTATATTCCGGATCAGAAAATGGTAGAGAGCAAGTCATTAAAGCTATATCTTTTCAGCTTTAGAAATCATGGAGATTTCCATGAAGACTGCATGAACATCATTATGAACGACCTTATTGAATTAATGGACCCGCGCTATATTGAGGTTTGGGGCAAATTTACGCCACGTGGCGGAATCTCCATTGATCCGTATTGCAACTACGGCAAGCCGGGGACGAAATATGAAAAAATGGCAGAATACCGTTTAATGAACCATGACCTTTACCCGGAGACAATTGACAATCGTTAAGATCCTAGCTTGCTTAAAGTGAAATTTTAAAATAATATCAAAAAGGCAGAGCAATCTGCTTTTTTTGTTGCAGAAAATATACATAAGTGGGATTATATTCAGGGAATATTCTGTATTTTATGGTACGTTACTATAATAAAGCTCTGAAGGGGGACATAATGAAGAAAGGCGTACATAAAAAAGATCCGCGCTTTAAAATCGCAGAGAGAGAGGCGTGGATTGGCATTGGTCTGGTGCTCTTCAATTTTGTATGGTGGTATGGGTTTGCCTATGGGATGGGGTCTGGGCCTGCTGGTGAGTATACATATATTTGGGGGTTGCCTGCCTGGTTTTTCTGGAGCTGCGCAGCAGGATTTGCCGTAATGGTGATTCTGGTAACAGCAGCTGTTAAGTTCCTGTTTAAAGAAGTGCCGTTTGAAGAAAACGGGGAAGGGGGAGAATCTGAATGAATTGGCAGGTAATTTTTCCTCTTCTCATCTTTTTAATTATTATTTTTCTCGTAGGCTTATGGTCCAGCAGAAAGATTGATACCGGGAGTTCGTTCCTGCAGGATTATTTTCTTGGGGGAAGGCAGCTTGGCGGTTTTATTCTGGCTATGACGATGATTGCAACCTACGGAAGTGCCAGCAGTTTCATTGGAGGTCCCGGCGTTGCTTACACACAGGGGCTTGGCTGGGTGCTGCTTGCGATGTCACAGGTTGTCACAGGTTATTTCGTTCTCATGGTGCTGGGGAAAAAGTTTGCCATCACAGCAAGAAAGTATAATGCTGTGACGCTCATCGATTTTCTAAAAGAACGATATAACAGCAGATGGGTTGTCTGGCTATCCTCTCTCAGCATCATTATTTTCCTTTTTTCTGCCATGGCTGCCCAATGGGTTGGCGGAGCAAGATTAATTGAGTCACTGACAGGATTAAGCTATTTGTCTGCTTTATTCATTTTTGCGGCTTCTGTTATGGTCTACGTGGTCATCGGCGGCTTCCGTGCTGTTGCCGTAACGGATGCTGTCCAAGGCGGAATCATGTTCATCGGCACCATGATCCTTCTGGTTGCTGTTATTGTGGCAGGTGGAGGAATACCGAATATTATCAGCGACCTGTCTTCAGAAAATCCGAATCTGATTACACCGTTTGGCTTTGATGGCGGATTGACTCCTTTATATGTATCCTCATTCTGGATTCTGGTGGGAGTTGGAGTTGTAGGCCTTCCTCAGGTCGCAGTGAGGGCCATGTCATATAAAAATGCCAGAGCCATGCACAGGGCCATTATAATCGGAACAATAGTAGTCGGCTTTATCATGCTTGGCATGCATTTAATTGGCGTATTTGCCCGTCCTATTCTTCCGGGGATTGAAGTGGGAGATAAAGTTATGCCGTTGATTGCCATGGAAGTTCTTCCTCCATGGCTTGCGGGAATTGTACTGGCTGCACCGATGGCTGCCATCATGTCAACAGTGGATTCCCTGCTCCTCCTGGTCAGCTCGGCGATTGTGAAAGATGTCTATATTAATTACATTAAGCCTGATGCCAAAGAAGCTGCCATAAAGAAACTGAGTTTTGCGGTTACAGCCCTGCTTGGAATTCTGGTTTGCATCATGGCTCTCAGTCCGCCCGATTTGCTGATCTGGCTGAATCTCTTTTCTTTTGGGGGACTGGAAACAGCATTCATATGGCCAGTTGTGCTGGGCCTATATTGGGCTAAGGGAAATAGATATGGGGCTGTGGCCTCGATGATAACCGGAACTGCTTCGTATATTTTATTCCATACTTTTTATCCAAATGCATTAGGCATGAATACAGTCGTATTGCCTATTGCTTTGTCACTTGCTGCATACGTATCTGTAAGTCTATTGACCGAAAAACATGCATCGGCACCAGCAGAAATATAAGCATTAGGCTCCGGAAACTATTCCGGGGCCTCTTGTCTCTTACTGTAAAACGCTGATAAATAGGGCATATGGCGTTTTATTCAACCGTGTAAGTAAAGCAGGAGAAGAGTCATATATAAAGGAAACGGGAGGAAACCCTTGTTTTTGTAAAAAAATGAGCATATTGATAGGTTTGTAGAAACGATCCCTATTTGTTACACTTAATTAGTTGAAACGTAATTGTAACATTTGACTTTAAATGGAAATGTTTTTATAACATTAGGGAGAATATAATGAAAAATTTAATAAATATGATCATGATTGCCATGCTGTCATCCGTTATAGCAGGATGTTCAAATGAAATAAATGCATCTTTAAATACAGAAGAAATAAAATTTGAAAAAGAAGATAAAGTGGAAGCTGAACAGAATACATCAGCTGTACAAGAGGTCGGGAAAGAGAAAAAAGATACTGTTTGGCTTGAAGGCAAGTCACTATTCCAGGTGGACGCAACAGATGGAAAAATGAAATATACAGTTTATCTATATGCTGAAGATGAAAGAAGAACCATTCTGGAAGAGGACAGTGCGAAAGGGAAGAAAGGCGATTCTTATTTTACAGGACATTACTCAGTTTACCTGGCTGAGAAAGGGTCGAAAGAGGCTTATAGACAGGAAGCTTTGAATAACAGTGCTGAATTGTCATTTAACCCTTCGAAGGAGCAGGTTTACACTCAGAAAATGAGGAATAAAACCATCATTTCGATTTTTCAGTCCAAGGGGGAAAATGCGGTTAAGGGCCAGCTGCTGGCGATTAAAGATGGAGAAGTGCTTAAAATCAATACAGAAAAAGAAGTGGTCACTTCCTCCAAAGCGAAAATAAAAAATATTAATCAGAAGTATCTTCAAACTGCCCAAAATAAGAATGATAGATGGGTTATTTCAACATGGCTATTTAATGAAGAAACCCTTTCGATGAGCCTGCATGACCGAATAGAGCTGAACAAAGAAGATCATTCTGATATCGACTGGATGAATCTGTGGTTAAAAGAGGAAGCCCTATACTATCCTTTTAAAAACCTGGCACTCAGCGTGGATGCCATTGAAAAAGCCAAACAGGGAATTCCGCTCGGAAGCCCTTATCCAATTGGCACAAACATATCTGAAATTAAGAAGTCAGATCCAAATTATATTAAGGAAGGGTTTGAAAATGGAAGCCCTTTTGTCATGTACCCTGAAATCAGCTATTATTTTGAACGGGAAACCGGAAATGTAACCGCAATTTCTATTCCTGGACAGCGGGTGAGAACTTTCATTGACGAGATTACTGCTATGTTTGGCACTCCTCTTGAAGTAAGGGAAGAGGTGCTGTCAGGTAAAACCATTTCCACCTACCTGGCAGATAAATATTCCATCGAATTCATTTCTGATTTAGAAGGAAACGTTAGTGAAATAGTATTGATGAAAACAAAAAACCATGCGGCACATTGACCGCATGATTTTTTTGTAAAATAACAAAGTATTATACTTTGAACTTCAAGAACCGTCTAGCGCAAGCAGCCTACCCCCTCAGGGTCACAAGCTTGTCTAGCTCCGGCTCCTAGGGACTCGGGGTCATAAGCCATTTCCTTTCAGAAGGAATAACGCCTTCTTACAGGAACCGTCTTATGCCTGTCGTCCCTGGGCAGTCGCCTCCACATTTCGGGCAAGCCGTCCAAAAGGCAAAGGACGCCTTTCCGGGAGGCTCGTCTTGTGCTTGAGGCCCACAGGATGTGGGTCATGCAGACGTTGCCACAGGACGTGGCGTACTTAGTCTGCGTTCCGGGCAATGCGGTTCCGCTTTAAAATGCCCAATCACCTTTCCTGAACACGGGTTCAGCGTTGCCGTCTTCAGTAATTCCATCGATATCCATTTCAGCGGAGCCGATCATGAAGTCAACATGTGTTAAGCTTTCGTTCAAGCCGTTTTCAGCCAGTTCTTCACTGGACATTTTCTTGCCGCCTTCAATGCAGAATGCATACGCACTGCCGATCGCAAGGTGGTTTGAAGCATTTTCATCAAATAAAGTATTATAGAAAAGCAGGTTGGACTGTGAAATTGGCGAGTTGAAAGGAACCAGAGCCACTTCACCAAGATAGTGGGAGCCTTCATCTGTCTCAACAAGCTGCTTAAGAATCTCTTCGCCTTCTTCGGCCTTCACATCGATAATACGGCCGTTTTCAAATGTCAGGCTGAATTTGTCGATGATATTTCCGCCATAGCTTAAAGGTTTTGTGCTGGAAACCGTGCCGTTAACACCTGTCTTGTAAGGTACCGTAAACACTTCTTCAGTTGGCATGTTAGCCATGAATTCGTGTCCCTGTTCATTAATGCTGCCTGCCCCGACCCATAAGTGGCCTTTTGGAAGCTCGATTGTCAGGTCTGTACCTGGAGCTTTATAATGAAGCTTCTGATATCGCTTGCTGTTCAAATAATCCACTTTTTCATGAAGTGTTTCATCATGCTTTTTCCAGGCTTCAACCGGGTTATCCAAATCAGCGCGAGTTGCTTTGAATATAGCTTCCCAAAGCATATCCACACGGGATTCTTCCGGTGCGTCAGGGAATACCATGTTTGCCCAGGCTTTAGATGGAGCTGCAATGACTGTCCAGCTTACTTTATCGGACTGGATGAATTTGCGGTATTTTGCCAGCGCCTGTCCTGCAGCTTTCTGGAAGCTTGAGATTCGTTCTGATTTCACGCCTTTCAGCAAATCAGGGCTTGCCGAAACGATTGACATGAATGCCGCACCCTTTTCAGCTAAATCTTCGACTTCCTTCGCACGCCATTCAGGGTATTCGGAGAAAGACTCATCCGGTGCCAAGTCGTACTTTGTGCGAGTGACCGCATCATCGCTCCAGTTCACAACTACGTTATGAGCTCCTGCTTCATAGGCCTTTTTAACAATTGTACGAACCAGTTCAGCTGCATCAAGCGTTGTGTTAATTACAAGCGTCTGTCCCTTTTGTACGTTTACACCAACTCTTACGGCAAGCTCTGCGTATTTCTCTAAATTCGTTTGAAAATGACTCATTATGTATTCTCCTTTGTCAGAATCTTCATTTTCATTGTAGCTGTTCTGTTCGCAAAAAGAAACCTATTGAATTGAAATTCGTGCTCGAGAACCTTGGGTCTCCATCTATGGACGGAGACATAATTAAAAAGGAACCTTATACAGATTCCTTTTTGGCATGGGATCCATTATTTCTTTCAGGCAAAGCAAACATCAGCCAATACAAAAACGCACTTACAACAGCCAGCAGCGCCAGTATGAAGAATGTCCAGTCATATCCGATCCAGACTGTAAGCGGAATGGAGATAGGTGCAATGGTTTTCCCGATTGTAAATCGAAGGGAGGCAGCTGCAAAGTACTGGCCCCGCATATGATCTGGAGCAATTTTTGATACATAGCTCTGCTGAAGGCCGGCTGTCATTAATTCACCCATAGTGAAAACGGCCATAGCCAGAATTAATCCCCATATCCATTGCGTTTGCCCTAACATGATAATGGCTGCTGCATAAGTAAGAGATGATAAGATAAAGACATTTCTTTCCTTGTACTTTAACATCATTTTCGTTACGGCTACGGTAAATAAGGCTACGAGGAAGCCGTTCTCAGACAGCAGAATGCCAAAAGCCTGTTCTCCCTGAACAGAAAAGGACCAGTCATTCCATTTAAAAAGCGCCTGATTATGAACTGCTTCATTTGTATAGACAGGTATTAATAGATCAAGCTGCATAAAAGTCTGTGCAGCCAGAACACCTGCTATGATAAAAAGGAGAAAGGTTTTGTCCCTGAAGATAATGCCATAATCTTTCGTTTGCTTTAATAAAACTGCATGCCATTTACTATTTCCGCTTTCTATAAGTATTTGTATTGGCAATGTTTCCCTTGTCCACCGGGAAAGGATGAAAGATAATAGGATACAGATAATGCCGGCGGCCATAAGAAGCTGAAAACGGTAATGGACATAGAAAATGGCTCCTAAAATGGGACCCACCACAACTGCAATATTAATTGAAGTGTAAAAAATAGCAAATACCTGGCTTCTGTCCTTTTCCTCGACCACATCTGCAACCATTGCCTGGCTTGCCGGCCAATAAAATGAACCGAATATTCCCACAAAAGCAAAGCAGATAAAGCCAAGCACCGGAGAATCGAGCCAGGGTGAACTGGCAAATCCAAAAATGATGAATGAAAGTCCCTGTCCAAATGCAGAGAGAACCATCATTTTCTTGCGGCCAAAGCGGTCAGCTGTATAACCGCCCATTAAGTTGGCAAGTACGGAGAATACCTGAGAAAAAATGAGCAATAAACCAGCCTTGTCTTTTCCGAATTCATCCGCGAAATAAATCGTTAAAAACGGGAAGAACATCCAGAATGTAATATTCATAAGCGCTTCCCCAAATAACCTTACTTTTAAATTCTTATCCCAATCTTTTATTTTCATGCTGTTTCCCCAACTTCAATCTCAGAATAACGCTATCATACTACCAAAATTGTAAAAAACACAAGAAGACTTTTTCCAAAAAAGCCAAGCCTTGATTAGGCTTGGCTTTTCTTAATCAATATACAAAAAACATCAAGACCGTAGTAACTATGCCAACCCATATGGCCAGTAATGCACAGTAGCCCATTATATGACGAATATGAAGGCCAACCACACTCAGTATAGGAAGGGCCCAGAAAGGCTGGATCAGATTCGTCCAGGCATCACCCCAGCCTACAGCCATAGCAGTAATGGCAGGATCCACACCAAGCTGGAGACCGGCAGGCACTTGAAGCGGCCCCTGCAATGCCCACTGCCCGCCGCCTGAAGGAGCAAGAATATTGACGAGACCGGCGGACCAATAGGTGAATATATCAAAGGTGTCTTTACTTGCTATGGATGCCATCCCATTAATTATAGACTCTGCTAACCCGGAGCTGCCGAGAACGGCGATAATCCCGGCGTAAAATGGAAATTGCAGAATGATAGGAGAAATGGCAGAACCCGCTTCTTTAAAAGCATTGGCGTATTGTACGAGCGATTTATGAAGGATGAGGCCTAACGATAAAAAGGCAATATTGATAATATTCAAGTCAAGGTCACGCCCGTTTACAAACTCAAATATGATATAGATTACCCCGATTAATCCGGTAATGATGCCGAGAAAGGGTGTTCTTTCAAGCTTTCCGGCGGGAGTTTTTAAAACTTCCTTCTGTTCAGCGTCCTGCTTGGGTGCCTTAGGGGGAACGTATGAGATAATGCCTTTTTTGGGTGCCATCAGCACAATGAAAATTGGCATAGTCATTACAAGAGCAATTAAAATCGCAATTGTTCCAGGATGGAAAATGGTCTCCGAAGTGGGGATGACGCCAGCCGCTTCCTCGAGAAAATGGCCCTTGGTCGCAACAGTCAAACCAATTGAGCTTGATAAACCAGCCGTATAAAGAGCAGTTGGTGCATAGGCTGCAGCCACCAATAGGGGGAAGTGTGCGTTCTGATTTCTTTTCCCAACTTCACGGGCAATAATGGCGCCAACGACAACAGCAAGGCCCCAGTTAATATAATAAGCAGCAGATGAAACGAGAAAAGTCAGCACGTAGGCCTGGTTGGCTGTCTTCGCTTTTGAGGACAGCTTTTCAAGTATACGCTGTACAGAAGGAACTGAAGCAAGCGCCATGCCTGTCATTAGGAGGAGCACCATTTGCATGGTAAAAGCAAGATACACCCAGAAGCCGTCACCGAAGGATTTAAATAGCTCAACAGGTTCGGAAGGCTTCATGAAAAACCCTGCAATAAACACAAACAGAGTCATTAATACCGCAATGACAAAGGCGTCTGGGAGATACCTTTCCACAAGCTTGGAGAAACGGTCTGCCACTCTGGTTAACATCTCTTCACTCTCCTTTCAGTATTAGTACATGCTATGGAGAGGACAAGCTGTGTATGCCTGTTCATAAAGTAAGAGCCCTGGCATCAGCCAGGGCTATATATTAATCCTTATCTTCCATGGCAGCCTTAAGCAAATCGCCAAGGCTTGTTCCAAAGGAATCTTCCTTCTGGGTGTATTTCTGAACAAGTTTTCGCTCTTCCCGTTTGTTGACGGCTTTCTTTTTGTCCTGTGCTTTTTCCACCACATTGCATGGCCGGCACTGGAAGTAGGCTCCTGCTTTGCCCTGGTGGATTTCCATTTTTTTGCGGCACTGAGGGCAGCGGCGGTTTGAAAGCTTTGGATCTTTGCGCTTTCGGAAATTACAATCAAGATTGGAACAGACAAGTATTTTTCCGTCCTTGGTATTTCTTTCTTTTAGGAAGGAATCGCATTCTGGACATTTTGAGCCCGTGAGATTATGGGCACGGTAAGATTTATCGCTCTTTTTAATTTCTGAAACCAATGTCCGTGTCTGCTTGCGGATATTCTGCAAAAACTCTTTGGGATCTGCTTTTCCGCGTGCGATTTTCTCCAATTCCTGTTCCCATTTAGCAGTCAGTTCCGGTGATTTCAGATCTTCATTCACCAGGTCCATCAGCTGTTTGCCCTTTTTAGTCGGAAACAGACGTCCATTTTGCCTTTCGATCGCTTCCGTATCAAGGAGCCGTTCAATGATTTCCGCTCTAGTCGCAGGTGTTCCCAAGCTGTATTTTTCCATCTGGGTCAATATGTCAGCTTCGGAATAGCGAAGAGGAGGTTCAGTAAGCTTGGCGGACAATTCAGCCGTTTGTACCGTAAAGCTCTGTCCTTTTGAGATGTTCTTCAGGCTCTGTTTTCCTGTTTCTTCATCACTGCTGCGTTCAACCTTGCGATAACCCAGGTCGATAACTGCTGTTTCCCTGGCAGTGAATGTCTCACTGTTAACTTCTATCGAAGCATGGATGGTTTCATACTTATAAGGGTTATGGAAAATGGCCAGAAATCTGCGCAGAATCAATTCGTACAGCTTCCGCTCATCAGCAGACAAATCACTGAGGTGTACACGTTCTTCAGTCGGAATAATTGCATGATGATCAGTTACTTTTTCATTATTAAAGACTCGCTTTGCCAGGACCTTGCCCTGATTCGCAAGGATCGGCTTCACTTCGTCCTTATAGGAAGCTGCAATGCCATGAAGGCGATCCATCATGGTGGCTTCCATATCTTTTGTCAAATAGCGCGAGTCAGTACGCGGATAGGTGACGAGCTTATGCTGCTCATAAAGTTTCTGCAGCACATTCGATGTTTTCTTGGCGGAGAAGCCGTAACGCTTATTGGCGTCACGCTGCAGCTCCGTCAAATCATAAGGAAGCGGCTGCGGCTCTGTTTTTTCCTTCCGGATAATGGAGTGGATAACTGCTTTTTGCCCCTTCACTTTAGAAAGGACTTCATCAGCTGCTTCTTTAGAAAAGATGCGCTTTTCACCATTTTTCTCCCAGTCAGCCTGCAGGGGGCCAATTTGAGAGCGAATCGTCCAGTACTCTTTTGGAACAAATTTTTGAATTAATGCTTCCCTTTCCATCACGAGAGCCAGTGTCGGTGTCTGCACCCGTCCAGCGGATAGGGGATCCTTGTATTTAGTAGTCAGGGCCCTTGTGACATTCAGCCCGATAAGCCAATCGGCCTCTGCACGGCAAACGGCCGATTCATACAAATCTTCAAATTGTTTTCCTGGCTTAAGGTTTTGGAAGCCGTCCCGGATGGCGCGGTCCGTTACAGAAGATATCCATAAGCGTTTGATTGTCTTGCGCCAGCGGATTTTCTCCAAAATCCAGCGTGCGACAAGCTCCCCTTCGCGTCCTGCATCAGTAGCAATGATAATTTCTTTAATATCCTTCCGCTTTGCCAGGTTCTCAATCGCTTTATACTGGTGGCTGGTCTGCTTCATCACCTTCAGGCCCATTTGATCAGGAATAATCGGCAGATCCTCCAGATTCCAGTTTTTGTATTTGGTGTCATAATGCTCAGGCATCTTTAACTCGATTAGATGGCCAAGAGCCCATGTCACGATATATTTATCGCCTTCCATATAGCTTTTATGAGATTGCCGGCATCCCAGAACCCGTGCAATTTCACGGGCAACACTGGGCTTTTCAGCAAGAACAAGTGATTTCATAAGAACTCCTTTCAAATTACATTCAGCCATTTCTGTACAAACTAAGTATAGCTGAAATTAATCAATATTTGTAATGGGATAAACTTTGATGGGCAGTAAAGTGAATAACTGCCTAAGTTGTATTGCTTTTCATCAGCCACAATTCATTCTACAATGAACTTACCCGTTTGTTTACAAATAGAAAGAGACAAGGTGAAATGAATGAATGCAAAAAATCGGCTTCTTTATGATTACATTCAGGAGAATTCAATCAATATCACAGATATGTGGCTGTCTTTAAGGGATAAACAGAAAGGTTCCATTTATTCTGCAGATGCAGACTCTGCTTATGAGAAGCTCCTGAGAGAACAAAATACATTTACCAACCGCACCGTTTCAGCAGCTCTGATTGATGAGGACACTTTTAACGAGAATATGGAAGAATGGGCCATTACAGTAGCGGAGAGCAGAGTGGATTCTAATACGCCCATTTTTCAAGTGCTTGAAGCTTTAAGCAATGTGCGGGAAACCTATTGGCATTTTGTTGAAAAGTTCATTAACGAAAACAAGTCTGAAGTCACAGCAGATGATGTATTGAAATGGAGCACAATTATTAACAAGGCTTTTGATAAGCTCATTAATAAATTTTCAGAGAAGTATTATCAATTAACGACCAACAGGCTTGTTGCCCAGCAAAGTCTGATCAATGAACTTGGAACTCCTGTTATTCCGATAAAAGACCATACAGCTGTACTCCCTCTTATCGGAAATATAGACACCGAACGTGCACGAATCCTGCTGGAGGAAATTCCGAAAAAATGTGCAAAAGAAGATGTGGAACATCTATTCATTGATTTATCAGGTGTGGCCATCATCGACACGATGGTTGCCCATCAAATATTCTCTTTAACGACAGCTTTAAAGCTGCTGGGGGTAAAATCCACCATCTCCGGCATCAGCCCTGAAGTTGCCCAGACTTCCATTCAGCTTGGCCTGGACTTCACAGGCATTAATACTTACGGTACATTAAAGCAAGCACTGAAAAGAAAAGACATTGAATGAAATCAAGCTGGCAGAAATGCCGGCTTTTTATATAGCTATAATAATAACGCTTTACTGTGTTACCATTCTAACAATCTAACTTGTTAAAAAATGGTAAAAACTAATTGACATCCTCTCATATGGCACATAGAATTAATTATATTCAGAAAATATATCAAAATTAGGCTGTGATAAAGATGAGGCATCTAAAAACTGATACTGCAAATAATCTTTTTAAAAAGGCTGTATTTCAAACCTGTGTTTGAGATACAGCCTTTTCTTTATCTCGCTAATGTACCGGGGAGGAAATGAAATGGAAAAATTGACAGATTCGATGATGACTTTAACTCGCGGGGAGGAGAACAAAGTGGTTACTTTAAATGGAAATACCCTTACTTTGTCTGAAGCCAAAAGAGTGCTTTTTGAAGGAGTAAAGGCTGCAGCATCGGAGGAAAGCATGCTGCGTGTAAAAAACAGCCGTGAAGCCGTTAAGAGAATTGTAAGTGAAGAAAAGGTCATTTACGGCATTAACACTGGCTTTGGCAAATTCAGCGATGTAAGAATTGATCAGGGAGATGTAGAGGATCTTCAGCTGAATTTAATCCGCTCGCATGCCTGCGGTGTAGGGGAACCATTTCCGGAGGCTGTTTCGAGAGCTATGCTCCTATTAAGAGCCAATGCTTTATTGAAAGGATTTTCAGGAGTCCGTCCTGTCGTGATAGAAACTCTTTTAGCGCTTGTGAATAAACAAATCCATCCTGTCATCCCGCAGCAGGGATCTCTTGGAGCGAGCGGCGATTTGGCTCCTCTTTCCCATTTGGCATTAGTGTTAATGGGAGAAGGGGAAGTGTTTTTCAAGGGGGTAAGAAAGCCTGCTCTTGAAGTGCTTGTTCAGGAGGGAATCGAGCCTTTAACATTACAGGCGAAGGAAGGGCTTGCCCTGATTAACGGCACTCAAGCGATGACGGCAATGGGAGTGATTGGCTATCTGGAAGCGGAAAAAATCGCTTATCAAAGTGAATTGATCGCTGCAGTTACAATGGAGGGCTTAAACGGAATTATTGATGCGTTTGATGAGAATATCCATCAGGCAAGAGGCTATCAGCAGCAGGTCGATACAGCAAGAAGAGTGAGGGAATATCTCTCAGGCAGCAGCCTGATCACAAGACAGGGAGAAATCCGGGTCCAGGACGCGTACTCCATCCGCTGCATCCCGCAGGTGCATGGAGCATCTTGGCAGGCGCTTGATTATGTGAAAGAAAAGCTTGAAATTGAAATGAATGCAGCCACAGATAACCCGCTGATTTTTGAAAACGGGGAAAGCGTTATATCCGGCGGAAACTTTCATGGGCAGCCAATCGCACTTGCAATGGACTTCATGAAAATCGCGGTTGCGGAATTGGCCAATATTTCAGAGCGCCGGATTGAAAGGCTTGTTAACCCGCAGCTGAGTGATTTGCCGCCATTTTTAAGCCCGGAACCTGGACTGCAGTCCGGTGCGATGATTCTCCAATATGTTGCAGCTTCACTTGTATCGGAGAATAAGACACTTGCCCATCCCGCAAGTGTGGATTCGATCCCCTCATCCGGGAATCAGGAAGACCATGTGAGCATGGGAACCATCGGATCAAGACATGCATATCAGATTATCCAGAATGTTAATAAAGTGCTTGCAATTGAACTGATTTGCGCACTCCAGGCAGCAGAATACCGCGGTTCAGATAAAATGGCTGATAAAACAAAACGTTTTTATGAAGAAGCAAGAAAAGTGGTGCCTTCCATCACAAAAGACCGCGTATTTTCAAAGGATATTGAAGCATGCGCGTCCTGGCTGAAAGAAGTGGAAGTAGACGCAATATAAGCAGCAGGGGTCTGAATTTTATTCAGGCCCCCGGCTTTTTAATCTTTGGCTCTTTCCTCAAGTTGCTTTGCTTCATCTTCTTCAAAGCGGTTCTTAAAAGCTTCCTGTGTCACAATAAATTCTTCGTCTTCCTGTGCTTCAGTTGTGTGGCGCTCGACCATTGTGTGTTCAGGAAATTCCCCAGGGTGATGTTTTCTTTTATGATTAAAATGGACTCCGCGTGACATAGTCTGGCTCCTTTCATTCTTTAATTCATATTCTTTCACTATTTTTCCCTTGGACACCTGGACTATGTACGGCTGATTCACTCAATATTTTCCGTTCAATTTTGTCTTTGGCCGCATAAGTATATATAGCAGAGACGAAAGAGGAAGGGAGGGGGATAGCCATGAACGATTCGAATGCCTCCGTATTTTGTGCGGGCCGGGGAGATCGAGCTCCTGTTTTTACTGCAGATGCTGTCATTGATCATCAAATAAAAAAAGTCAATTTGGAGAATTATATCGGAAAATGGGTTCTGCTGTTTTTTTATCCTAGTGATTTCACATTTGTCTGACCGACAGAATTGGCGGCGGTCGCCGCTGTGAATCCATATTTAAAAGCTTTAAACTGTGAAGTAATGTCCATCAGCACGGACAGTGTATACGCCCATAAAGTATTTAAGGAAACATCTCCCTCTTTGAAAAATGTAAATTATCCAATGGTAAGTGATCGAACCCATCAAATAAGCAGAGCTTACAGGGTTTTGGACGAGAATTCAGGAGCGGCAATCAGGGCATCCGTTTTTATCGACCCTAATGGCATTATTGCGGCGAAGATCATTTACCCTGGAGAAGTTGGAAGAAATCTGCATGAACATGTCAGAATCATGCAGGGAATTCAATATGCACAACAGACAGGAAAAGGTGTGCCGGCCAATTGGCAGCCTGGCCAGACCGGGATAAACATGGATCCGAACTTAATAGGCAAAATCTGAAGGGAGGAGGCGCAAGCTTTCTCTTGATTTTTCTGCAGGTCCTCCATATACATAATTGCTTTAATAAGCAGCGCTGAAAATATATAATAATAAGTAACAAATGAAGTGAAGGGGGAACTAGAGATTGGACTTCTTTTCTATACTGTCTGAAGATCGGATCAAAAAAGCGTACAAGGATGGCGAGTTTAATAATTTGCCAGGCTATGGGAAACCGCTTCCGTTCGATGACCTGTCTTCCGTCCCTGAAAATGTGCGCATGGCCTACCGCATCATGAAGAATGCGGGATTCACTGATGAAGAAAACCAAATGAAGAAGGAAATGCTGACGATCGAAGACCTGATTAAACAATGTGAGGATCAGGAAGAAAAAAAGGCATTGCAGAAGAAGCTTAACGAAAAGATGATCCGCTTTAACAGCATGATGTCGAAAAGAAGACAAAACACCAATTCATCCCTTTTCAAAAACTACGAAGAGAAAATTAACAATAAATTATTCTAATGGATCAGATTGGAATTGAGGAGAATACATGAACAAAGATGAATATATAACGGTCCTTGAAAAAAGAGTGGAAGAATATGAGGCAGCCATAGCGGATATGACTGCACCGATTATACCATCGATCATTCCCCAGACGATACTGGTGCCTATTACAGGCCTGCTCATGGCAGAAAGATTTGAAAAAATTACGGCTAAAATCCTGAATCATATTAAAGAGCATGACACTGAATTCGCCATCATAGATTTTACAGACATTACGGTCGACCGCATAGAGCAGATGTGCCTTTCCGAACTTGGACAGCAAATCCGCAACCTGACTGATTCCATTAACCTCATGGGGGTTAAGCCTTACTTTGTAGGAATGACCCCGCAGCTGATAAAGGAAATCGTCCTTTCCGGAATAGCGCTAAACGCTGAAACACATGCAACCTTCCAGGCGGCCTTAAAGCATTTAATGAAAATAAACAGCCTCGTCTTTCAAAAAATATAAATTCTAAAAAACTCCTCTCCTGAATAGGACAGGGGTTTTTTTCATTGAACAGGCACATTTTCTTTCCCTTTGGGGATTTGTCCATGCGAAAACCTCCGGTGGCACATATTCTATAGTATCCATGAGAAAGGAGGTAGAAATATGTCGAGAGATTGGAGAAGAAGATTTGAGATTAATGCAGATGAAGTAGAAATCAGAGCCGAAAGAGTTATTGTAAAAGAAGATGATGATCGCCGCCGTGATGATGTACGTGGAGCGGATGACCGCCGCAGGAAGCACCGTCGGGATGATGTAGGTGGAGCAGAAGACCGCCGCAGGAAGCACCACCGTGATGACGATGTATTTGGTATCGAAGACAATCGCAGAAACCATTGCGGCTGTGGAAGAGACAGTGTGGGCGGAGCAGAAGACGACCGCAGAAGACATCGCCGTGATGACGTACGCGGTGCAGGTGACTTATGGTACAACAGAGACTTAGCCGGATCTGGAAGAGGATGCAGACGCCGCCGAGATGATGATGACCGCAGAAGAAGAGGTTTCTGCGGATGCCGCTGGATCTAAAAACAATGAAAACGAAGGCAGGGGAAGCACCTCTGCCTTTTATATATGAAAAATTCCCTAAAGAACTGTAAAAATCATCCGAAATTAATAATAGAAGGTAATAGAGATTTTCAGACTACATAGAAGGTGTGGCTTGCATGGATAAAACAACGATTATAGGCGTAATATTAGGGATCATAGCAGTTGGAGTAGGGATGGTTTTTAAAGGGGTTTCCCCGTCTGTTCTGATTAATCCGGCCGCTATTCTGATCATTATCCTGGGAACTGCAGCAGCAGTGGCTATTGCATTTCCAACAAATGAAATCAAACGGGTGCCCAAGCTTTTCGGCATTTTATTTAAAGAAGAAAAGCTGATGAACCCGGCTGAGATGATTAAGATGTTTTCGGATTGGGCTCAGCTGGCAAGAAAAGAAGGATTACTTGCACTTGAAGTCAAAACGAACGAAATCGAAAATACTTTTTTAAAGAACGGCTTATCTCTGGCCGTTGATGGGCAAAGTGCCGATTATATACGTGATGTATTAAGCGAAGAAATCGAAGCGATGGAAGAAAGACATCAGGCCGGAGCCCAGATTTTCAGCCAGGCAGGCACCTATGCCCCATCTCTTGGAGTGCTGGGAGCAGTAATAGGATTAATTGCAGCACTGGGTAATATGGAGGACACCACGAGCCTCGGTCATGCCATCAGTGCGGCATTCGTAGCGACTTTGCTGGGGATTTTCACGGGTTATGTGTTTTGGCATCCGTTTGCCAATAAGCTTAAGAGAAAATCCAAGCAGGAAGCAAAAATTAAAAGTATGATGATCGAAGGCATTCTCTCTATTTTAGAAGGGGAGGCGCCTCGGGTAATAGAACAAAAGCTTGCTTCCTACCTTCCTGCAGGGGAACGCCGGAAATTCCTTGAAGAAAGCAGCGTGGCGAAGGATGAGTAGGCGGAAAAAGAAGCAGCACCATGAGGAGCATGTAGATGAATCCTGGCTATTGCCGTATGCTGATTTATTAACACTGCTTCTGGCCCTATTCATTGTCCTATTCGCAATGAGTTCCGTAGATGCCCAGAAATTTCAGAAGCTCTCAAAGGCATTCAATGATGTCTTTTCAGGAGGGACTGGGGTATTTGAATTCCCAAGTCCAATGCCAGAAGGCCAAATGCAATCCACTGATGCTGTGTCCGAAAAGCCAAGCAAGGATTTGGAGGAGATGGCAGCAATGGATGAATTGGAAAAAGAAAAGCTGAAGCAGGCTGCCGATCAGGAAGAACTGGCAGAGCTGCAGCAAAGAGTCAATGCTTTTATTGAAAATCAAAACCTGGCGGATAAACTGGAAACCTCTTTAACCACCGAAGGACTGCTTGTGTCAATCAGGGATAATGTCCTGTTCGGCTCAGGAAGTGCAGAAGTCCGTGAGCAGGATTTAAATATGGCAAGTGAAATTGCAGAGCTTCTCATCATGGACCCGCCAAGAAACATTATCATAAGCGGCCATACAGACAACGTCCCGATCCGCAACTCAAGCTTCGAGTCCAACTGGGAACTCAGTGTGATGCGCGCTGTCAATTTTATGAAAATAATTCTGAAAAATGACCAGCTGGACCCTAAATGGTTCAGTGCCAAAGGCTTCGGAGAATTCCAGCCGGTTGCCGGAAATAATACCAAGGAAGGCAGAGCGAAGAACAGACGGGTAGAAATTTTAATATTGCCAAGAACGGGGAATCAGCCTTAGGGGCTGGTTTCTTTTTGCGGTGATATAAAAAAAGCGCTGTGATCCAGCCGCTTTGAATGAAAAATCATTATTCATTTGCTTCCTGTTCCGTGCCTTCCGGTTTACACATGCGGTCGACCATTACACCAAATAGAAATACACAGGCAATTGGAATAGAAAAATTCAATACATGAACAATGGTCATTAGCAAACCTCCCAAAAGGTATTAATTACATTATATGCCAACATTCACAAAAAAGACAAATAATATTCAGAAAATACACATAATTTAAGGTTGACAAAAAGAAAGAGCCGCAAATGGGCTCTTATAATGGAAGATCTGCTTCTGAATGAATGGTTTTGGCTTCTGTCTTTTTTCCATGGAGCAAATAGTAAACGAGTAATCCAAACAGTGCCACGCCCGCAAGCATAAAATAAAGTGAAGCGAAGCCTGTTTTTACAGCAAGTATTCCAAGAACATAGGATCCCAGTCCAATTCCGGTATCAAAAAGTGTGAAGAAGGTTGAGGTAGCAAGTCCGCGTTTAGCTGGATCAGCCTGCTTAATTGCAACCGTTTGGAGACCCGGAACAATGGTGCCATATCCCAATCCGATTATCGCACCTGACAGCAAAAACACAAAGGTACTGTTTGCCTGGCTTAGTAAAAATAACCCTGCGGCAAAAAGAATAATGGCCGGATAGATCACTCTATTTTCTCCGTACGCATCAAACCAGCGGCCTGTAAATGGGCGGGACATAATAATAAATGCCGCATATACCACAAAAAAGAAGCTTGCAGCTTCAAGCAAATCAAGCTCTTTCGCATAAACAGAAATAAAGGAAAGAATTCCTGAGTAAGCGAAAGCAAGGATGCCTGCAGAAATCGCCACGGGAACTGCACTTTTTTCAAATAAGCTTGAAAGGGTAAATTTTGGATGCTTCACAGAGCTCTCTGCTTTATGCGGTATTCTTACAAAAGCACCCAGCACGATAGCAATAAAAGATAAAACTGTACATAAAGCAAAAATCCATGAGAAATTTGCATATTGAACAATCGTCAAACCGGCAAACGGGCCAATGACCATGGCCAGATTCATGAACATTGCATAATATCCAAGTCCTTCGCCTCTGCGTTCATTCGGTACAATATCAGCAACGATAGCTCCAGTTGCAGTGGTAGCCATGCCAAATCCAACTCCGTGCAGGAATCTCAGTGCTAAAAGAGCGGGTGTAGAGTCAGCCCAGAAGTAAAGCAGAGAAGATACGGCAAATACAATCAAGGAAGCAATCAGGATCTTTCGGCGTCCAACCTCGTCAATCCATTTCCCTGTAAAAGGCCGGCTGATCACTGCAGCAATCAGAAAGACTGAAATAATCAGACCTACCTGTGTTTCATCCCCTTTTAAATCATCCAAAATATAAAGGGGAAGCGTAGTCAGCAAAACATAAAACCCCATAAATAAAAAAAAACTAGTAATAGAAATACTCAAAAAATCCTTCGTCCATAATGGCTGTTTCTTCATAGTTGTCCTCCTAACAATGAAGTACCAGGTACCTGGACCACTTTGGTGAACTGGTCTAGGTGCCTGGTACCATATTTTCTCTCATTTTTGCCATAATTGTGATCATCGTGCTGATTTCTTCTTCCGTAATATTCTGCAGGACATTGCTTTCACTTGATCTTACTGCAGCAAGCCAATTGTCGTATTCCTGGATGGCTGCATCAGTCAGAGAAATCAATTTTTCACGTTTGTCCTTTCCTGCCGTTCTCGTGATCCAGCCCGATATCTCAAGACGGGCCAATGTCCTGGTCATGGTCGGAGCCTCAACGCCAAGATAAGAAGAAATCTCTTTTTGAGTGCTCGGGCCTCCAATTTTCAGACGGTAAATAATCGTCCATTGAGCAGCGTATAAACCAAGCGGCACTAAACTTTCATTTAGTACTTTGGAAAAATGGCGTGTAAATTGGTTAATAGAATGAAAAAATTCACTTTGATTAGGGTGCATGTATTCACCTGCTTAAAATAATTACCTAGCTAACTATACATGAAATTTACGAAAATGTCCACCTCTTCTATTCTTTTGCTAACTAAGTGTTTAACTGCCAAATAAAAGGGAATGGAAGAATAAGGGCAACTGTGCACAACAATAAGGGGGAAATTTTTTTGGATAAGTTATTAGAAGCCGTAGGAGATATTTCAGGATGGCTGTGGGGATATCCCATCATCCTATTATTAGCCGGAACAGGACTGTATTTAACCTTTTTGCTTGGTTTCTTCCAGTTCCGTTATCCGGTATATATTTTTAAGCAAACATTCGGAAGTGTGTTTAAAAAGCCGAAGGGGAAAGGAACCGTTACACCGCTGCAGGCACTCACTTCAGCACTTGCTTCTACCATTGGTGCCGCGAATATTGTAGGTGTGCCGGCAGCCATCATGTTTGGCGGTCCAGGTGCCGTATTCTGGATGTGGATCATTGCGCTCATTGGAATGGCCATCAAGTTCTCGGAAAGTGTATTAGCCATTAAGTACAGAGAAAAAAATGAAGATGGAGAATATGTGGGCGGCCCTATGTATTATATGACGAAGGGGCTTAACATGAAGTGGCTTGGTGTGATCTTTGCGTTCGCGCTGATGATTGAACTGATTCCAAGCATCATGGTACAGGGAAATGCAGTAGCAGCTGCGGTTGGCGAGACATTTAAAATTGATGGCCTTTATACAGGAATTGCTGTAGCAGTACTTGTTTCGTTAGTTGTTTTTGGCGGGATTCAGAGAATCGGCAAGGTGACCGAAATCTTTGTTCCGTTTATGGCTCTCATTTATGTAGGTGCGGCGTTAGTAGTCTTATTTATGAATCTTGGCAAACTTCCTGAAGTGTTGGAATTAATCTTCACTTATGCGTTTCAGCCAATGTCTGCAATGGGCGGATTTGCCGGAGCGGCAATTGGCGAAATCATTCGCTGGGGATTTGCTCGAGGATTATATTCCAATGAGGCAGGACTCGGAACCGCTCCGATTGCCCATGCTGCAGCCACAACCGATCACCCGGTGCGCCAGGGATTTTGGGCGATCATCGGAATCGTTGTTGATACGCTGATTGTTTGTACTGCAACGGCATTTGTTGTCCTATCCTCCGGGGTGTGGACAAGGGAAGGGGCAATGGAAGATCCTTCTGCCCTGACAGCAGCGGCATTTACGGAATACTTTGGATCATTTGGAGGTATTCTTGTTGCTGTATCCCTGGTATTCTTTGTCATTTCGACGATCATTGTCGTAGTCTTTTATGGATCCAAAATGGCAGAGTTCCTATTTGGCTCATTTGCCGGAAAAGCCATTAAAGTCGTTTACATTGCTGCCATTGTTCTTGGCTCAGTGGGAGCGGCGAAAACAATCTGGCAGTTCCTTGATCTGGCTCTTGCCATGATTTTGATACCAAACATCGTTGCTGTTCTCCTTCTAAGCAAAGAGGTTAAACAGCTGAAAAACGAGTTTTTCACTTCAGAAAAATATTATTTAAAGGATATTAAAAAAGATGATAATGCTGCGTAAAGTTTGGTCTTCCGCTTATGGCGGGAGGCTTTTTTATTAACTTCGCAATTTTTTTGAAAAATAACACTTGTGTTACAAATGGACATAAGTTTATAATATAGACAAAAGTTTAATAAGGCAGGGCTGGTCAATTATGAATGATAAAGAAATATTGATTTTGCAGCTGATTAAAGAGGATCCTTTTATTGCCCAAAACGAGCTGGCAGAAAAAACGGGACTTTCCAGGTCCGCAGTAGCCGGCTACATCTCTTCACTGACCAAGCAGGGGAAAATTCTTGGCAGAGCTTATATCCTGCCGCAAAAGAAAGAAGTGCTTTGTGTTGGAGGCGCCAATGTGGACAGAAAAATCCAGACAACAGGGCAGCTCCAATACGGAACATCGAACCCTGCAGAAAGCTCCCAATCCTGTGGCGGAGTGGCCCGCAACATTGCTGAAAACCTTGGCAGGCTGGGCTGTGATGTGGGTTTGATGACAGTAGTGGGAGATGATCCGGAAGGCGAATGGCTTCTTGAATATACGAAAGCTTTTGCTGATGTCACTCCTTCACAGTCGCTGGCAGGGTCCACCACCGGTACCTATACCGCAGTGCTCGATAATGAAGGAGAAATGGCTGTAGCACTCGCTGATATGTCCATTTATGAAAGCGTTAGCAGAGAATTTGTCGAGAAAAAGTGGGGTTACCTGGCATCATCCGAAATGGTGATACTCGATACAAACTTCCCGCCCAAGGTTCTGGAACAGATTATTACAAGGTGCTATGAAGAGAACATTCCGCTTTGCATTACTCCTGTTTCTGCACCAAAAATAAAAAATCTGCCGGATGATCTGAAGGGTGTTACCTGGCTGATTGCCAACCAAAATGAGGCAGAAGCACTAACGGGGATGGAGATCAGCAATGAAGGAGACTTCTTTAAGGCGGCACAGGAGATTATGAAAAAAGGCGTTGAAAGAGTCGTTATCAGCCGGGGAGATAAAGGGCTGATCTACTTTACAAACAGGGGTGAAGCAGGTGTGCAGCTTCCTCCGAAGGTAAAAATTGCCGATGTGACAGGTGCAGGTGATTCGCTTGTATCAGGAATTATTTTTGCCCATTTAAAGGGCCTGAGCACAGAGGATGCCTGTAAAATCGGAATGTCCTGCTCCATGCTGGCTCTGCAGTCCCTTGAAACCGTTAATCCTAATCTAAACAACACACGCTTGCAGGAAACATTCAAACAATATTTCGACTAAGGAGAAGTGACATCATGTTAGAAAAATGGCTTGAGTACTCAGAAGAAGTGTTAGAAGCAAAGAAAGCAAATAAACCGGTTGTTGCCCTTGAGTCCACAATAATTTCACATGGAATGCCATACCCGCAAAATGTTCAGACGGCAAAAGAGGTAGAGGAAATCATCCGCAAAAACGGTGCTGTCCCTGCAACGATCGCCATTTTAAACGGAAAAATTAAAATCGGTCTGTCAGATGAGGAGCTGGAGTTCCTGGCCCAAAGCAAGGACGTGGAAAAAGCAAGCCGCCGTGACCTTCCATATTTGGTAGCGAAAAAGAAAAATGGTGCGACAACTGTAGCAGCCACCATGATCTGTGCAGAGCTTGCCGGCATTGAAGTGTTTGTAACAGGCGGAATTGGCGGAGTTCACCGCGAAGCTGAAACCACAATGGACATCTCGGCTGACCTTCAGGAGCTTGCGATGACCAATGTTGCTGTTATCTGTGCAGGTGCAAAATCCATCCTGGATATCGGGTTAACGCTCGAATATCTAGAAACCCACGGCGTTCCGGTCGTTGGATTTGAAACAGATGTATTGCCTGCCTTTTATACACGCACAAGTCCGTTCAGCGTGAACTACCGGGTGGATAATGCAGAAGAAGCAGCCGAAATGATCCGCACAAAATGGGAACTGGGCCTAAAAGGCGGCGTTGTCATTGCCAACCCAATCCCTGAAAAAGATGCGCTGGAAGAAGCGTTCATCACAAATGTTATTGAAACTGCTCTTAAAGAAGCAAAAGAAAACAATATCGCAGGCAAAAAAGTAACGCCATTCCTACTAGGTAAAGTGAAGGAGTTAACAGAAGGAAGAAGCTTGACAGCGAACATTGCATTGGTGAAGCATAATGCGGAAGTGGGCTCTAAGATTGCTGTTAGTTTGAATAAGTAAGGGGAAAGCCAGACTTAGGGAGTCTGGCTTTTTATACTGATAGAATGATAGCTGTGATGATGATGGCTAAATATAATAGTAATCTTAAGAAATTGATCATCAGGATCTGTCCCTTCTGGAACCCATATATTAGATGATATGTACAGGGTCTTATATGGGGGAAGGGTGTTTGTCTATATGCAGTAAAAAGGGCACTTTCCATGTGATTTTTTGGGACGAAAAAAGAAAGCCAAGTGTGATCACACTAAGCTCTCGAGAACTTTTCATTTAGCTTCTTCTGAGTTAGTTTCTGCATTTTCGGAAGAAGATTCGTTTTGGTGTGTTGTTTCACCAGCATTGTCAGATGTGTTGTTTTCTTCCTCTTGTGGTTGTTCTGCTCCTGGTTCAGAAGCTGGTTTGGTTTTTTCTTCACTTGGCTTATCATTTTTGGGGGTTGTTGCTGGCTTTTCTTCAGGAGGCTTGTTTTCATTCTTTTTCTTTTCAGCTGCTTCCTTTTCAGCCTTTTTCTTTTGTTCTTCTTTTTGCTGTTGTTCGAGTGTTTGAATTTGGGCATTAATATTTGATATACGGTTATTCAGATGTTCAATGCTGCTCTCAAACTTGGAAATTTCGTCATGTATATTATTTTCCACTTTTGTTAACTGGTTTAGTTTTTCTTTATAGCTGCTGACTTTTTGTAAAGATGTTGCTTGTTCCTCTTTGGCTTGGGTTATAAGAGTTTCAGCATCCTTTGAAAAACTCTCCATTTTAGTTATGCGCTCTTCGAAGTAAGTTTCTTCATAAGCACATTCTGTAATTGCTTGATCTTTTAATCCATTTATAGTATCTAAAAGGATCGTTAATTCTTCAGTGTCTGTCTGTGAATTTGTTACTGCTGTTTTGAGAGACGTATTGTAAACCTCGAGCTGCTGGATTAAAGAAGATAATTGGCTGCTTAAGGAGTTAATAGAAGCCAAGTCCTGTTTAGCTGTTGATATGTTCTGCTGCAGACTGCTAATATGTGACTCTAAAGCAGAACGGGTTGCTGTTAGCCCTTTTATTGAGGCATTACTATCAGATGCTGGTTCAGATGGATTTGTATGCCCGTTGGAATAGGGCTTTATTTTCTTTAAATTGCCATCAACATCTATTTCAGTAATACTGCTTTTTAAAGTCAAAGCCTGTTGTATGTCCTCATTAATTTTTTTGAAGATCTCTTCTGACTTGATTACAAAGTCTTGTTCTATTGTTCTAGGAAAAATAAAGCATGCCTCGATAGTCGAATTCACTTCATCCGTGCTATTAAACTGGGCATATGTAGGCGATATAAAATGTGCTCCAACAACAATGGAGGATGAAAGTGCAAAACTTGAAGCAGCGGCTTTTGCTATTTGTTTTCTTTTTTGCTTTCTCATTCTTTTTATTCTCACCCCTCTCGGCTCCATAACAGTAACCTCCTTTAAGTGTTCATTATTGAAAGTTCGATTTGTTCTTTATATAGAATGCAAATTCATTATACTATTAGGAAATTAGTTTTGGAAATTGAATAATTTAAGTTTTTGGCGGGTAAATAGCATCTTTTCTCCCATTTTCTAAGTTTTACTCAAATTTTCGGACGAATATTCTTTATTAAGAACATTTTTGTTATTAATATTCTCTTTTCATAAAATTTCAATCTAATTTAATAATCTTTTAGCAGATAAAATGTACCGATATGGTGCATTACCTACATACGAGAAAGGATAGCAAGTGGAGACAGTGAGAATTTCATTTGGAGCAGTGGAATTAATAACTGTAGTATCATCTGCATCAACAACCTCTGTTTCAGTTATCTCATATATATATTCTCCATAGGTCATGTTAATTTGAAAAATATCTCCTATTCCAAGTTCACCAAGTCGGCGGAAAACTGTATCTCGATGTCCTGATAATAAAATTTGGTCTTTCTGTCCTGGAAGTACAGTAGCCGAATAATGTCCAACACCCTTTTCAAGTTCATCCTCATCTGTTCCTTCTATTATGGGAAGTTCAGCTTTCAAGCGGGGTATCTTTAAAATGCCAATGGCTTCACCCTGCTTGAAGGAAACATTTATTGGATGTTCTGTTTGAAGAACGCTTTTGCTCTCTTTGTTCACATCGTCTTGAATTCTTTTTTTTGCCAAGACTAAAGAATTGTTTGTTTTCTTCTCCTGAGCATACATTTCCTGCAGCGAAAACAGGACCAATCCGCCTCCGGTTAAGATAAAGAAGGAGGCAGCAATTAGTAGCAATCGGGCTCTACCCTTCAACTAAACGTTCCCTCCATTCATTTTCTTAAATTTAATAAACTCCAGATAATAAGCAAAATCGTCTTTTGTGATTCCCTGTCTGATTGCTTCTTTCACAAGGGAAATCCATTCTTCATCAAGCTTAGACAGGTCGGTAATTTCATCTTTGTTCTCTTCCAGCAGATCTTCGAGATTAGCATCCAATGTCTTGGCGATTCGCGATAAAACTTGCAATGATGGATTCTCCTGTATGCCTCTCTCAATGTAGCTCAAATACGATTTGGATACCTCTGCTTTTTCAGAAAGCTCATTAATTGAGTATCCCTTCTTGATTCTTAAGGTTTTAATCCGGCCACCTATCATAGGCATAATACTCCCTTATCATAAAATGTAAAGATATTTTCATTATAACGAACAAAACATTCAATAAAAAATACAAAATAGTGAGAATTCTTGAGATATTCTTAGAAAAAGAACGAAAAACGTTCTTTAAAACGAAAAAACAGCTGAATTTGGAATTTTTCAAAATAAGAAGGATGGACTATACTCGACTTATCAGTTCGATAAAAAGAACAAAATGAACATAAAGAAAGAACATTATTCTTTCTTTTAAAGGAAGGTGACAGTGAATTGGAATTTAGCTGGAAAACAGCAAAAAAGATTATTGGTAATTTGATTACAGCAATCTTGTTTATCAATTTAATTCTTATGGCGGTGCTCGTTGTTTCATCTAAAGCATCTGGCGGAGAACCACAGGCATTCGGTTATCAGCTTAAAACTGTGTTATCAGGTTCAATGGAGCCAACCTTCATGACAGGATCCGTCATCGCGGTTAAGCCAGTTGATTCATCCCAAAGTAAAGGTCTTAAAAAAGGAGATATTATTACTTTTCAGGCCGCTGAACAGAAGCTGATTACCCACCGTATTACTGGTGTCAAAACAAGCGGCGAACATGTCATGTATGAAACAAAAGGAGATAACAACAATGCAGCCGACATGGATCCCGTACTTTCTGAAAATGTAAGAGCCGTTTACTCTGGTTTCACGATTCCATATGTGGGATATTTCATAGATTTTGCACAATCAAAAGAAGGCGGAGCGATTCTGCTGATTGGGCCCGGTGTTCTGCTTTTAGCATACTCTGCATTTAGCATCATGCAGGGATTAAGAGAACTAGATTCCAAGAATAAGAAATCAGATACAAATGAAAAAACCGCATAATTTGGTTGCACTCCTTGTTATACGCAAGGGTCAATATAAAAAATCATACATACCCGGATGGGGTAGAGGAGGAAAAGGGAAATGAGTTTAAAAAAGAAATTAGGTATGGGAATTGCATCTGCAGCATTAGGAATTTCATTAGTTGGCGGGGGAACATTTGCATATTTTAGTGATAGTGTTGATACCAATGCAACATTTGCAGCTGGTACTTTAGATTTGAATGCTAACCCTACAACTATTATTAATGTTGATAAAATTAAACCAGGTGATACGATGCTTAGGTCATTCACCTTGGGGAATAATGGAAACCTTGATATTGCTAGTATAAACTTGAAAAGTTCATATACAGTTGGAGATGCGAAGGGGGATAATAACGGAGAGGACTTTGGAAAACATGTACGTGTTAACTTCTTGATAAATGCTGATAAACTAGATGCTCCTATCTATTCAACTACTCTCGCAGAGTTAAATACACTATCTCCTGATATTATTAAAGGAAATATTTTAGGAGGTTGGTTAGCTGAAAGAGGAGGAAAGCTTGCAGCTGGTACTACTGATACATTATATGTCCAATATGAGTTCGTTGACAATGATGCTGATCAAAATAAGTTCCAAGGTGACTCACTGCAGCTAACGTGGACATTTGAAGCAATGCAAGGAGAAGGGATAGCAAGATAATTTCATATAATTTCATTGATAAAACGAGGGGTGGGGAATATTTCCCACCTCTTGTCCACTATCTAATGTGAGGGAATGCTATGAAATTTATTAGATTTTTAGCAAGTCCAATTAGGTTCTCAGTATTAGCATTTTTGTTAACTCTTATTTTTTTTAATGAAAAAACTGTAGTTGCAGATAAGAAAGAACTAGATATTAACACAAACATAAACGGCTACTTTTTCGAAGTAGGTAACCTCAAACCCGGTGACTGGATGCCACGCGATATAACCATCCTAAACCAGGGAAAACAGGATTTCAGATACACAGCGCAAATTGGAAAGAAAAAATCCGTAAAAGGTCTTTTTGAAGAACTTGACCTTCTGGTTAAAAAAGATTCAGATATTCTATTTGATGGAAAGTTAAAGGACTTTGAGGGTTTTACTCCAAGAAAGCTGGCAAAGGGCAGCTCTGAACAGTTATTCTTTCAAGTTTCAATGCCTTATGAACTAGGAAATGCCTTTCAGGAATCTTCTGCTGAGGTAGAGATAATATTTCTTGCTGAGGCATTAACTGATCCAACTGACCCTCCAGGAGATGGAGACCCACCAGATGACGGAGATCCCCCAGATGACGGAGACCCGCCAGATGACGGAGATCCCCCAGGTGACGGAGATCCCCCAGGTGACGGAGACCCGCCAGATGACGGAGATCCCCCAGGTGACGGAGACCCGCCAGATGACGGAGATCCCCCAGGAGATGGAGACCCGCCAGGAGATGGAGATTCCCCAGTTGACGGAGATCCCCCAGGAGATGGAGATTCCCCAGGTGTAGAAGAACCTTCAGATGAAACTGCAGACGAAGGAGCAAAACCTCACAATCCTAAAGACAATATTGTAATAAATCCTGAAATGACCGAAAATCTTTTGCCAAACACTGCTACCAATACCTATAACCTTATGTTAATCGGTGGATTATCATTGGGTGCTGGAAGTGTATTAATACTTGTTTTTTATAGAAGGATAAGAAGTGAACGTTAGACAAGGCCAGGAGAATGACAACTTCTTGGCCTTAATTTTTATTATTACAAATAATACTCACCTTAGCAAAAAAGTGGGGATCACATGAAAAAGATGCTAAACTATCTTGCTTTATTAAATTTACTGGACGGATTTATTACTGCTCTAGGACTCCATTTTAATGTTATAGAAGAAAGCAATCCGCTAATGCGTGATCTTTATGACCTGCATCCTTTTATTTTCCTTTTTCTTAAAATCACTTTTTCAGGATTACTGATCATTTTGTCAATATTTATCTCTGCAGAATCGAGAATAAAGCTTCTGGCAGCAGGAGCTTCAATTGTGTATTCAATCGTATGCTTGCAGCACTCTGTTTGGATTTTCTCCTTAATTGTTAACAGAATTCATTAAAATCTAAATAGGAAATATATTATCAATATAAATCTGTTCAGGCGGTGTCCCATGTACCAAAAAAACTGCAATACATGCCATAAACCATCTTTCAGCAGCAGTGAAACAGAAGAGTGGCTGTGCCCGGTATGCGGAAATGATTTGACGAATGAAATGTTCCTGGACGCAATGACACGGGAACCAGTCCATATTATCTATAGGAAAAAGAAACTTTCACTGACATATTCCCTGCAGCAAGTAAATAAGAATTATAGAAAAAGAATCGGCCATTCTTACTACTCGACAAAGCGGACAATGAATGAATCATAAGGATTATCGGAGTTTATAAAGATAATTGTCGAAGAAAGAATTAATTTAATATTAAAATAATTAACTGAAAATACAAAATCTGACAACGTTAGCAATACGGCCATAGTAGAATACATTTATGGTAAAAATTTCTTTGAGCCGATAGGCGCAGAAAAAGGCAAACTCATTGAAAGATGAGGACGCAAAGTCACGGGTCTAAGGTATTGGATGATACTACGATGGCTGGGTTGCCTGGAATACGATACGTATCCTGGGGGGAAGAATTTTGACGGAGCAAAATGTAAAGGTCGAAGAAATTGATTTGGAGTGGCTGCAGTTAATTATGGAAGCAAAGAACTTAGGCCTGCAAAAGGAAGAAATTAGAGAGTTTTTACATAATAACAGAGCCAAAGAGCTTTTGATCGAAGCTTAATATCCGGTAGGTATTGCTAAGTATTTCTGTTAGAGGTATCTCTATATGGAAATGCTTTTTATTTTGCCAAAAAAATAAGCCTGTACATTCAGGCTCATTGCATCTATGATTTTTGTCCGCTTCTCCACTTATTAAAATCCAAAAACTCCCGAAATTGCTCCTTAGAAACACCAGACTCCATCGCTTCCTTTACAATTTTCATCCATTCTGAATCGAGGTCTTCCTTGTTGATCTGCTCATGGATCAGATGGTCCACGGGAACATTCAGAACACCTGCGATTTTCTCAAGAAATTGAATCGATGGATTAGTTTGCAGGTTGCGCTCAAGCGAGCTTAAATATGATTTTGCCACACCGGCCTGGTCCGCAAGCTCGGATAAGGACATTTTCTTGTCCTGGCGAAGTTTTTTTACACGATCACCGATCATCGTATACCACACACCTTATTTTGTATGTAATAGGATTATATCATATATCTAGTTCCATATTAAGAACGATTTGTTCAATATTATTACCATCATACCACAGTGTCAACCGATTTAAATAGTTAGTTATCTGTGTTTTATAAAAATAAATCTTTTGTCGCTCGCAAAAAGTAATGCTCCGCGTCAGAGGACGGGAGCATTTTGGTTTTCAATAATGTGAATAATTTGTTGTGCAGCTGCTTCCACATCATCCGCATTTACGTGGTGGAATTGGCCTTCATAGTCATGCTGTTTAAAAGCATAGCGCGGATCGTAATAGTGTTCTAATAAAAGCTTGATAAATAGCTCGTAGTTTTCTGCTTCAGCTGATTCATCCAGCTGCTCGCGGATTTCAGTATCTTTCAGACGTTTTTTAATAAACACAAGGCTTTCATCCACTTTCGGCTTGAACCATTCTTCTCTTTGATAAGGTTCCACATAGTCACGGAGGATACGCTGCACACGGGACTCCATGCTTGCAAACATATCAATATGAATACCAGTTTTTTTGGTATCAAGAAGCTCGTCCGGCTGAACAGCCTTTCCTATTCGCTTGCTTTCAGCTTCCATAATAATATAAGGGGAACCTTTAACCTCAGAAAGGGCTTGATACAATAGTGCATCAAATGTTTTCTGGGTACTGCCGTCTCCCATGCCAAAGGATCCGAAGATTGAACCGCGATGTCCTGCCATTTCTTCAAGGTCAATAACAGGATATCCTTTTTCGCTTAATACCTTCAGCACATCCGTTTTCCCGACGCCGGTCATTCCGTGCAGAACAACTGCTTTTTCAGGAATCAAGTCTGCTGTGTTTTCAAGAATATATTGACGGTACGCTCTATAGCCCCCAATTAAACGGGGGATTGAAACGCCCGCATACGTTATAAATGTGGTGACCGCTTTACTGCGCATGCCGCCGCGCCAGCAGTAAATGACAGGCTGTAAGCCATCATTTTTCAGGTCTCTGATTTTCTGCATCATGGACGGAATTTTAGGTGAAACGATTTCCATCGCTCTCCACTTAGCCGCATCAGATCCTTCTCTTTTATATAGAGTTCCGATTTCCACACGCTCTTCATTGGTGAAAAGCGGCACATTGACAGCACCGGGAATGCTGCACTCCTCAAATTCAATTGGAGACCTGACATCGACCGGAACTGCGTTGTCCATTTGGATATATTGTTCGACTGCTATTTCTCTCATTATTATTGCCTCCAAAAAATAATGCTATA
The DNA here is from genome assembly GCF_024519925.1 of Cytobacillus sp. Bac17. Lineage (NCBI taxonomy): Bacteria > Bacillati > Bacillota > Bacilli > Caryophanales > Bacillaceae > Cytobacillus > Cytobacillus sp. Bac17. Next base: position 119,378 of record NZ_JALJRC010000007.1, read on the forward strand.
TATCGTCCGAAAAGGGACGTTAATTGATTTTACTCTCTCTATTATACAGGATTTTGAAAATATAGGTGTCTCCCACAATCATACTCCTATTTTTAAAAGTTTGTTCTAATAATTTTTTCCAGACATTGTAATATCAGCATATCCATTGGTTTTGCTTTTTAAAAAGGAGGTTAAATAAAAGGCAAAGGTGGTGGAAACATGTCCTTGAATACAGAGGTTGCAATTGTGGGTGGAGGGATTGGCGGCTTGACGCTTGGATTGAAGCTGGCCCAAGCCAATATTGATGTCCTCGTTCTGGAGAAACTGGATGCCCCATCTTCCGTTTATAAGGGAGAACTCCTGCAGCCGAAGAGCCTGAAAATTTTTAAGCGGCTTGATGCTTTGGATGTAATCCGAGAGAATGGCTTTTCATTTTCCCGAATTGCGTTTGAGGAAGGGGAAAAAGAGTTTGCCATGGATTACAGCATTCTGCCGGGAGATTATAAATATTCACTCATGATCGAGCATGAAAGGCTGAAAGGAATCCTCCTCAAACAGGCACTTCAATATCCAAACTTTCATTACTTGTCAGGGACCCTGGCAAAAGGCTATGAAAATGGCGAATTAATGGTTGAGCGTAAGGATTTAAAGGAGCAGCTGACGGTGAAGGCTGACTTTTTTATAGGTGCTGAGGGAAGGAATTCCATAACAAGAAAAGTAATGAATAGCAAGATTAAAAAGATTGAGTACAATCATCAATTTTTAACTGTTACTTTCCCCCGGCCTCAATCATTGGAGGAAGGGAAGATCATTTCTAAGGGTGAACGGTTTCTCGGATTATTTCCGCTGCCGGATGCGAAAGTACGGTCTGTCTATTTAATTCCGGAGGGCACTTATAAGGAACATCTCAAAAAAGGAATTCACCATTTCCATAAAAACTATTTAGAGCTTTTTCCGGAATTGGAGGGGTATGTGACCAGGCTGGAAAATTGGAAGGATATTCAGCTGATGATTCCGACAGCCTTTTATGCAGATAAATATGTGGATGGAAAGCTCGCTATCTTGGGGGATGCAGCCCATACGGTCCACCCGATGGCAGGTGAAGGGATGAATATGGCGATTCAGGATGCGGATGTGCTTGGTGAATTGCTTGCAGAGATGTATGCGAGCGGAAGAATTTCGCCGGACAAGCTTAAATGGTATGAGAAAGTCAGGAAGCCCCGCGCTGAAAACATGATTGGCCTCAGCCATTTATCGGCCATAGCCTATTCCTATTCCAACCGGGTTATTACTGGAATACGCCGTAAAGGCCTGAAGCAGATTGAAAGAGATAAAACCCTGCAATATAAGCAAATGCTGAATGTTTCAGGCCTTGGATATTGGTCAGAGAGCCTGTGGGATCGATTGATTCAGGCAGGAATGCTGCCGGCAAGAAAAACAGAATTATCAGCTGCCGTTAAAAGTGATTATTTTTATACAGAAAAAGATGACTATCCCTGGAAGAAGGTTGAACAGCCATGATAAATGAATATGTAAGATTACTAAAAGCACGAAATTGGATGAAAAAGAACCAGCCGTTTTTGTACAGTTGGCACGCATACGTAGGCTTCGAGCTTGACCTTTTTTCCCAGTTCCGCAGCTGGAAAACGGTAAAAGAGGTGGCATCAAGCAGAAATCTTCAGGAGGAGCTGCTTTTAAGGTGGGTGGAGGTGGGGCTTTCGATCCGTCATTTGAAAAAGAAAGGGAAGGATAAAATTAAGACAGCATCTAAATTCAGTCTTCCGTCTACGCCGAAAAACCCCCGATCTACAGGAATCATCCTGAAGGAAATGATGGAATTGCATATCCCGACTTTACTCTCTTATCCAGAACTGCTCCGTTCCAATAAGAAAAACACTTTTGACCATGAAGAGCATGGACCTACCGTAGCGAGAACCTCGTCACTGCTTGAACAGCTTGCATTGCCGCGTCTGATGAAAACCATTAAGAAAAACAAAATGGAAAGGATCATCGACATTGGGTGCGGGGAAGGCGGCTATTTAAGCAGAATCGGCCAAAAGTTCCCGCAGGCAAAACTGGCAGGCATTGAAATGAATGAAGAGGTGGCAGATTCCGCCAGAACCAATTGCAAAGATATTCCCAACATTAAAATTGTCACAGCGGATGTCCGTGAATACTCACCTGAGCATCAGGCTGATTTAATTATGGTCAATAACTTACTGCACTATATCCAGCCGGAGGATCGCAAGCAGCTGCTATTCCGCTTGAAAGGCTGGATTAGCCGAAAAGGATCCATAATTATTATCACGCCCATTCTTCATTCGAAAAAAGGGGAAGAGTTTTCAAGTGTTTTTAACAGCTTCTTCTCTGCATTTGAAAATCTCTATCCTACCCCGACCGAGGAGGATATATATCAAATCGCTAAAGAGCTGAAGCTGAAAGTAAAAACCTTCAAGCCGGTCGTAACTGAAGGTGGATGGTATTTTATCCAGCTGTCCAACAGGTAAATGAAAGCAAGCTAGATAAATGGTAGAATGGTGTAAAACATGACTGAAATGGTGATTGAAATGAGAAATAATAAATACCTAGTGATTTATGAGGAGCTTGCCCAGCAAATTCAGGAAGGCAAGTATCCCGCCAGATCCATTCTGCCATCTGAACATGAATTGACGGAGATGTATTCCACTTCAAGGGAAACCATCCGAAAAGCGTTGAATTTGCTTGCGCAAAACGGCTTTATCCAGAAAATCCGCGGGAAAGGCTCGCTGGTCCTTGATTTAAAAAAGCTTCAGTTCCCCATATCGGGTCTGGTCAGCTTTAAAGAGCTGGCCGGGAAGATGGGTCAGCGTGCCGAAACGATTGTGGACGAATTTTCACTTATTCAGCCTGATGCAGAAAAGATGAAGCATCTCCATATTGATAAAAGTGAAAAGGTATGGAAAGTGTATCGTGTCCGGAAGATTGAAGATGAGCGGATTATTTTGGACAAGGATTTTTTAATTGAGAAATATGTCCCGGGCTTGAACAAAGAAATATGCCAGAGCTCTATTTTTGCCTACATTGAGGGCGAACTCGGGAAAAAAATCAGTTTTGCCAAAAAGGAATTTACTGTGGAAGAACCAACTGCTGAAGACCGCAGGCTCCTTGATATGGAAGGGTTCCATGCCATTGTCGTGGTGAAAAATTATATCTACTTTGACGATGCCACCCTTTTTCAATACACAGAATCCAGGCACAGACCCGACAAATTCAGGTTTGTTGACTTTGCCAGAAGAATGGACAGCCAGGTATTTTAAAGGTGAATATGCCTTTTTACGTTTAAGATTGTCCATTCAGGGAAATCTCCTTATGTGAAGATTTTTCAAAGGAGATGTTATAAATGAGTAAAAAAATCGCATGCTTAATTACCGAGATGTTCGAAGATAGTGAATACACGGAACCTGCCAAAGCATTTAAAGAAGCCGGCCATGAAGTTGTGACAATTGAAAAGGAACAAGGCAAATCTGTTAAAGGAAAACAGGGCGAAGCCACTGTTCAAATAGATCAAAGTATTGATAACGTAAATCCGCAGGACTTTGATGCACTATTCCTGCCAGGCGGATTCTCACCGGACCAGCTTCGTGCCGATGACCGATTTGTTCAATTTACAAAATCCTTCATGGACGAAAAGAAACCAGTATTCGCCATCTGCCACGGACCACAGCTATTGCTGACAGCTAAAACACTCGAAGGCCGCGACGCAACCGGCTATAAATCCATCCAAGTCGACATGGAATACGCAGGAGCCAAATTCCAGGACTCAGAAGTCGTCGTCTGCCAAAACCAGTTAGTAACAAGCCGACAGCCAGATGATATTCCGGCATTTACACGTGAATCGCTTAAGTTGTTAGGTTAATAAAATTGACAGCCCTCTGCCTTAGTTGGTAGAGGGCTTAATATATACACTTAATATGGGTTTTGATTCCGTATAATTGTTAAATAACTGTGCTGATTGGAGCGAAAGGTACGAGACTCCTACGGGAGTAGCGAACCAGGGGAGACCCCGCAGGCGGTCACGCCGAGGAGGCTCGCGGTAGCCACGTGGAAAGCGAGTGCCTGCAGTGGAAATCAGCACCCATATCAACAGCTGCACATTATGTTTAAAGGGTACAACCCATCAAAAAAAGCAGCCATCAATAGGCTGCTCCAATAATTATTTATTCTTCCTCAAACTCCCCAGCTCTTCCACCAAAGCCTGCATTTCATTCGGGCTAAAAGAATCCTTCTTCATAACAAGATCATAAATATCCTTCAATTCCTCATACATTTCCTCATCAAAGTGGGAAGGCTTTATAGCACCTAAGTTTAAAACCTTCAGCTTTTCCTTAATCGCCTCAATCATAAACTCCACATTCTCAACCGATTTCTCTGACAAATTATTCATTCCCAACACCCTCTCATCACTATGTATTCACGAATCTTCGTATTCTTTTCATCTTTCCATGTTCTCAATAAATTGTCAATATAAATTAGGCTTGCATGTACCATGGAAATTAGTAGAAAATAAAGGAGAAGTTTGTACAAATCACATAAGATAATACAAGAAATGGACGAGTCAGGTTTCGTCAGCCGGAAAAAAGGGAAAAATTGAATCAAATTTTCATATAATAATTTTGCTAAAGGAGAATAAAATATGGGGAAATCATTGTTTTGGAAAGGCGTACTATATGGAGCACTTGCAGGCGGTGCGCTAAGCCTTCTTGACAAATCTACAAGGGAAACCGTTTTTGACAATTGCCGGAAAACGTCCAGCAATGTCGGCTATTACTTAAAGCACCCAAGTGAAGCAGTTAATCAGGTGAAGGATGTTTCCAACAAGGTCAAAACAGCGATTGACCAGGTAAGTGAAGACGTTGCTTTTATTACTGGAACAGTGGAAGAAATAAGAGAAATGGCACCGGAAGTAACACAGATTGTCCAAAATACAAAGCAGGCCTTTTCAGATATTAAGCTGAAGGGATCAAGTGAACTGCCGGAAAAATCTGCTGACGATTCAGTTCAGATTCCGCATTAAAAACAAGTGAGGTGTTGGAATGGGACGAACTTTTTCGGCTCTGATTCCAAACTTATGGAGGAGAGTAGAAGAGGATGACGTGTTTGGACTTGCAGCCCAATTGGCGTATTTCTTTCTCCTCTCTCTTTTTCCACTGCTAATTTTCTTGGTCACACTCGTTCCTTATTTGCCGATCACACAGCAGGATATCTTAAATGTTGTTCGGGATTTTGCACCAGGAGAGACCATGAAGCTTATTGAAACCAATATCTATGAAATTACGCAAAGAAATGGAAAGCTGCTTTCCTTTGGGATCATCGCTACGCTCTGGTCAGCTTCAAATGGAATCAATGCCGTGGTGAAGGCTTTTAATAAGGCGTATGACGTTAAGGAGACCCGTCATTTTATTATTGCACGAGGGATGGCGATATTACTGACGTTTGCCATGATTTTTGTGTTTGTACTGGCATTGCTCCTTCCTGTTTTCGGAAGACAGATTGGTTTGTTTATTTCTTCAGAATTTGGTTTGTCAGGCCAATTTCTGGCGATATGGAATATGGTCCGCTGGTTAGTGAGTCCATTCATTCTTTTTGTGGTGTTTACAGGGTTATACTGGATTGCCCCAAACAAAAAATTAAAGTGTATAAGTGTTGTACCTGGTGCCATTTTTGCAACAGCCGGCTGGGTGCTGTCATCACTTGCCTTTTCATACTATGTCAGCAGCTTCGGCAATTTTTCCGCGACATATGGAAGCATTGGGGCCATTATCGTGCTTATGATCTGGTTTTACATATCCGGCATTATCATCATTCTTGGCGGGGAAATCAATGCCATCAATTCTAAGATCAATAAAGAGGATTGCTGATGAAAAAGTTTCCTTCTTAAAAACATTCTCTCCGTAGCACAATAGTAATGGGGGAAAATGAATTTTCAGGAGGGCATCGAAATGACAAAACACACGAAAAAAGACGGCGGCACAAAGCAAAAAGGCAAAAATAAACCTAAACAAAAAACATCCGGATCTGCTAACGGGCAGAACGGCTACCATTAAAAAGAAAGGCGTAAGCGCCTTATCACGTAGGACCGCAGGACTAAGGACACCACGACCTGTGGAAACGTCTGCATGACCCCCATCCTGGGGGCCCCAAGCACAAGACGAGCCTGAAAGGCGTCCTTTGCCTTTGTGGCAGGATTGGTTTGTGTACTCGAGGGGGCAGGCTGCTTGCGCCAGACATAATAAAAGCCTGGGAAACTGAGTTCCCAGGCTTTTTTCTTATGATCTCAATAACCTCAGGCTATTTAAAATAACTAAAATGGTAGACCCTTCATGGCCGATTACTCCATAAGGAAGGTCAAGTATCTGCAGGAAGTTGGATGCAATTAAAAACATAATGACCGTTATAGAAAAGATGACATTTTGTTTGATAATGCGATTCATTCGGCTTGAAAGTTCAATGGCTTCGGCAATTTTTGGCAGGTCATTTTTCATTAAGACAACATCAGCTGTTTCAAGCGCTACATCCGTTCCTTCGCCCATGGCAATTCCGACATTTGCCGTTGCAAGGGCAGGGGCATCGTTTATTCCGTCACCGACCATGGCGACATTGCTGTATTTTTCTTTGAGCTTTTTTAAATGCTCCACTTTGTTTTCAGGCAGGCATTCGGCAATATGCTCATTCACATGGCTTTCGCTGGCAATCGCTGCGGCCGTGGTCTGGCTGTCTCCAGTAAGCATGATGGTGTAAATCCCTTGCTGCTTCAATAGGTCTATTGCCTGCTTCGTCTCTTCGCGGACAACATCCTTGAGGGAAATAAGGCCGATTACTTCATCATTTTTCTGTACAAACACAACAGTCTTTCCTTCACTTGCCATTCGATCGGCAGCAGCTTCTGCAAATGCCTTGGCCTCTGTTTTACCGACAAAAGAGGCTTTGCCGATTTTCCATTCATCTTGATCAACTTTGGCTTTGACTCCAAATCCGGTAACATCTTCAATGCTTTCCGGACGAACAAGGGATTCTGATAGTGTTTCTTTAGCATATTTGACTATGGCATTTGCAAGCGGGTGGTTTGAATGACTCTCAATGGAAGCTACCTTTAAAAGCAGATCTTCCCTGGAAAGACCATCCTTGACTATTACATCGGTAACTTCCGGTTTTCCTTTTGTCAGGGTGCCGGTTTTATCAAAGGCGATTGCCTTAAGATGGCTTAAGTTTTCGAGGTGCACGCCTCCTTTAAACAGAATGCCGTGTTTCGCACCATTCGAAATAGCGGATAAGGTTGCCGGCATGATCGATGCAACCAGGGCACAAGGTGAAGCGACGACAAGCAGAATCATTGCCCGATAAAAGGTTTCTGTCCAGCTCCATCCTAAAAGAAAGTGAGGAGCAAACATCATTAAAACGACAACAGCCAAAACCACTTTGACATAGGTTCCTTCAAACTTTTCAATGAAAAGCTGTGAAGGAGATTTCTCGCTTTGGGCAGATTGGACCAGCTCAATGATTTTTTGAAAAAGAGTTTCATTATTTGGTTTTGTTATTTCAACGGTAATCGATCCGTTCAGATTCACAGTACCGGCAAATACCTGGTCATCTGCACCTTTGGAAACTGGCAGTGATTCACCCGTGATGGCTGCCTCGTCCAATGATGAATGGCCTTTTACAATCGTTCCATCTGATGGAACACGTTCACCTGGTTTCACCAGGATTAAATCCCCAATCTTCAGCTCAGAAACATGCACACGTTCCTCGGCCCCATCTATGATCCTCAGGGCTTCTTCCGGCTGAAGTTCCATGAGGGAAGAGATTTCTTTATGGCTCTTGTTCATGGTGTATGTTTCTAAAGCGCCGCTGACGGCGAAGATGAATATCAGGATTGCACCTTCTGTCCAATACCCGATAATGGCTGACCCGATCGCAGCAAAAATCATCAGCATTTCAACATTCAGTTCTTTATTCTCAATGGTCTCTTCAATACCTTCTTTTGCTTTCGCAAAGCCGCCTATAATGAAAGCAAGCAGGTAAGCGGCAATCGATGCAGCCTCCATATTGCTTCGGTCTAATAACCAGCCTGCCAGAATCAATACACCGCTTAGAAGAGCGGCAATCAGTTCAGCATGCGGTTTGATTTTTTCTAAAAGATTTTCTTCAGATGCAGTGCTGCTTTTAAGCAGAGCCTTTGCCTCCATACTCATCGTTTGTCCTCCTAAAAATGAATTTAAAGTTTTTTCAGTTGTCTTATTTGAGAAGAATAATCACATTCAATACCCCTAAAAAACGACGAAAGCTGCCACCAATTAGGTGACAGCGTTAAAATCCAGTCATATCAGGTAATGCAGCTAGCATTATGCAAATATTGTATTCTATTACACTTATATTACTATATAGCCTATGAAAAGGAAAGTTAAACGGTCTCTATAAAAATTAAATAAATTTATTTAGCTTATGAATTTTGCACGTCGATTTCCGCTGCGGGTACTTGCTTTCCGCTCCAGTCAACTCAGTAATTTAATTTGCATTTAAAAACCCCGCACTAATATTAAACTGCTTTACAATGCTTAGAATGACTGGCTCTTTTCCAATACCTGCTGTTTATTCCCAAACAATGTGACTGCACCAAAGATAATCAAAAGCATGACACTGATAATATTGAAGAAGCTTATGGATTTGAATAATTCAATGAAAAGGCCGCCGAAATAGGGGCCAATCAGGCTGCCAATGCTAAATGCTACTCCGCATAGGAGGTTGCCGGTTGGAAGCAGGTTTTTAGGCATTAAGTCTGCCATATAGGTTATGCCAAGTGAAAAGGTTGATCCGACTGCCATACCGGCAATGAATAAGCAAACTGTTAGAGCAAAGACCAATTCTTCGAGCATGCTTGCGGCGATGAAGCTGATAAACCCGATAAAAAGAACACTCATTAACACGTTGCGTCTGCCGAATTTATCACTCATGATCCCTAAAGGAAGCTGGAATATGATTCCGCCGATTGCAAATGAAGTGAGCAGAAGGGAAACACTTGAAACCTCAAGTCCTATGCGCAGGCCGTAAATAGGGAAGCTGCCGTTCAAGGAGGCTTCAAGGAACCCATAGCCGAGTGCAGGCAAGAAGGCAACCCATCCATATTTTGTGGCTTTTGAAAAACGTTTCATTGTTTCCCTGAATGAGTTGATTTCAATGGCCTGTTCAGGGAAGTCATTTTTCAATGTAAATAAGAACAGCCAGGCGATTAGACATAGTATGGAAGAAAGGACAAACGGCATGGTTTCATTAATTTTGACAAGCGGAGCCATTAATGGACCTACTGCAAAACCCACCCCGAAGAAAAGTCCATATAATGAAATATTCCGGCCGCGCTTGTTTTCAGGTGAGAAGGACGTAATCCATGTTTGTGTGCCAAAGTGCAGGGCATGGTCGCCAATTCCGATTAAAAGCCGGAGAATGAACCAAAACCAAAATGATTTCCAGAGAGGAAACAGGATGAGAGATACCACCACTAATAAACCTCCAAGGATGATAACAGGCTTGTAGCCGTATTTGCGCAATGGATATTCCATAAAAGGAGAGATGAGCAGGATCCCAATGTATAAACCTGTTGCATTCAAACCATTCAAGCTGGAGGAAATGCCGTCATTTTCAAAAATAATTGCAATTAAAGGAAGCAGCATTCCCTGACTGAAACCTGAAATGGCCACAATGCTGATGAGAATCCAAAAACGCATTGTTTCTTTATTCATATTAAAACCTCATTTTCTGACGTGAAATATAAATGTCTCCTAAATGATGGTATCGGGAATAGAGAATCTTGGCAAGAGAAAGTTGCTGGTCATAATATTTTTGTTTGTAGATAAAATAGTGTAATCTCTAATATTAATAAGATAAAAAGGGGCGAATACCATGGAATTTAAAATGAATGAAGAAGTAGGCTTTTATACCGATTTGCCATTTGGACGCCTGGATGTTGCCGGGGATGAAGAGCATGGCTTCAGACCGTACCAGCTGCTTGTCGCTTCGCTGGCTGTGTGCAGCGGGGGTGTTTTGAGGAAAATCATGAAAAAAATGCGCATGGAATTCGAAGACATCGAAATAAAAACCAATGTGGAAAGAAATCCTGAAGTCGCTGATCGTGTAGAGAAAGTACATATTCATTTCATCATAAAAGGAACTGACTTAAATGAAGCGAAACTTCACAAAGCATTGGAATTGACTAGAAAAAATTGTTCAATGGTGCGCTCAGTGGAAGGAAGCATTGAAATAGAAGAGACATTTGAACTTATTTAAAACGCAAACAAGGAAGAGGATGCCTCTTTCTTTTTTTTATAGGCAAGCTTTTCATAAGTATCTTTGTGAAGGGTAACTGAAACATAGTATAATAATTCCTATAAAAATAATAAGAATTGAAAATTAGAAGTGAGGTGCCCCGCAATGAAATTCCAAGACTTACATACAGCCGAAGCAAGAATCCAGCTCATGGAAAAACTCTCGGAAACGTTTTTATCAAGAGCTGGCAAAAATGATGAAGAGGGTCTTTTTCCCTTTGAAAATATAAAAGAACTTAAAGAATCGGGATATACATCATTAACAGTCCCCAGACGATATGGAGGAAAGGAAATCTCCCTTTCTGAATTTCTGCGCCTCCAGGAAAAGATTGCTGAAGGAGATGGCTCCACAGCCTTATCCATTGGCTGGCATATGGGCATTATCAAAAGCCTGGGCGAGAAAAACAACTGGGATGAATCCGTATTTAGGGCTTTATGTGAAGAAGTAAAAAAGGGGGCTTTAATGAATAACTGTGCATCAGAACCTCAGACGGGCAGCCCTACAAGGGGAGGAAAGCCAATTACCTCTGCCAGAAAAGAAGAGGGTTTTTGGATCATTAATGGCCGGAAAAGCTTTACAACCATGGCCCCTGTGCTTGATTACTTCAATGTGAGCGCCACGATTGAAGAAAGCGGGGAAATAGGAAACTTTTTAATTCCGAGAAGTTCCGAAGGCTTGGAAATAGAGGAAACATGGGACAGCATTGCCATGAGAGGAACGGGGAGCCATGATCTTCTTTTAAAAAATGTAAGAGTGAAGCAGGACGCGCTAGTCGAGCTGTTTCAGCCTGGAAAAAAAGGAGCGGCTGGCTGGCTTCTCCATATACCGGCCTGTTATTTAGGCATTGCACAAGCGGCTCAAGATTATGCCATTACCTTTGCCAAAAATTATTCCCCGAACAGCATTAGTGGTGCAATCATTGATTTGCCAAATGTTCAGCAAAAAATTGGCGAGATGGAGCTTGAACTCATGAGAGCACGCCATTTTCTCTATTCAGTTGCAAAGAAATGGGATGAAGCAAACGATGAAGCCAGAAGCAGGATGCAGCCTGAATTGGGAGCAGTCAAGCTGGCTGTAACAAACGCAGCCATAGCAGTAGTCGATTTAGCCATGCGTGTGGCAGGTGCCCGCAGTTTATCAGCAAAAAATCCTCTGCAGCGATATTACAGGGATGTGCGTGCCGGCCTGCATAATCCGCCAATGGATGATATGACCATTCTGGCCTTAGCAAAAAAAGCTATAAAGTAACCCGGAAGGCTGCTCTCTTAGCAGCTTTAGTTATTATTTAAAAAACTTATTTCATCGTAGCCCCAATCGCCTGGTGATTGGGGTATTTTGTTGTCTTCATGTCTGAATTAGCGGTTAAGTTCGGACAGCAAAAGTCGTGGTTTGGGCCTAGGGTCTCCCTGAGTTCAGACAAGAAAAAAAGGGAAAACCTTGAATTCTGTCCGAAGCCGCTCCATGTTCGGACAGGAGAAGAAGAAATATCGTGGACTGAGTCCGAAGTCGCCCTATGTTCGGACAGAAAAAGAGGGGAAATCGTGAATTGTGTCCGAAGTTGCCCTATGTTCGGACAGGAGAAGAGGAAAAACCGTGGATTGTGTCCGAAGTCGCTCTATGTTCGGACAGAAAAAGAGGGGAAATCGTGAATTGTGTCCGAAGTCGTCCCGAGTTCAGACAAGAGAAGAGGAAAAACCGTGAATTGTGTCTGAAGTCGCCCCGAGTTCGGACAAGAGAAGAGGAAAAACCGTGGATTGTGTCCGAAGCCTCCCTGTGTTCGGACAGCAAAAGCTAAATTTCTTCCCTGTTTTTAAAATGCCTAAATCCTGCTTCAAGTTTGAATTTTTTCGAAATCGGCTAAAGAGAAAGAAACGTTTTACATAAACTTACTGCATATAATCACATAGGCGTGAATGAGCAGGCAATACTAAAAATATTAAAACGTAAGGAGAAAAAAGATATGACTAATAAAGTTTTCATGGTATTGGTGTTTGCAGGTGTGCCCCTGTCTGTCATCGGAACATTGATGCACTGGTCCAATATTTTGCTGTTTGTGATCTACTGCATCACCATTATCGCATTGGCCAGCTATATGGGAAGGGCGACAGAAAGCCTTGCCATAGTAACCGGCCCCCGAATTGGAGGGCTGCTGAATGCCACCTTTGGAAATGCGGTTGAACTGATCATTTCGATTTTTGCTTTAAAGGCCGGCCTGATTAGTGTTGTTCTTGCCTCACTGACAGGGTCCGTATTGGGAAATTTACTGTTAGTGGCCGGCCTTTCATTTTTCGTTGGAGGAGTTAAATACAAGACCCAGTCCTTTAATGTATATGATGCACGTCATAACTCAGGACTTCTGATGTTTGCCGTCATTGTGGCTTTTGTGATTCCTGAAGTTTTTTCAATGACCATGGATGAAGCTGAAACGATAACTTTCAGCATTGGCATCTCTGTCATATTAATAGCTCTTTATTTAGCGGCTTTGTTCTTCAAACTGGTCACTCACCGGGGCGTTTATCAATCAAAAGAGGATGACAGAAGCTCTCATGAGGAGGAAACTCCGGAGTGGAGCAAAGGAAAAGCCATTGCTGTACTTGCCATTTCGACCATTGCGGTTGCTTATGTATCAGAGAATCTGGTTCACACCTTCGAAGAAGTTGGAGAAGCGTTTGGCTGGACGGAATTGTTTATTGGGGTGGTCATTGTGGCAATCGTGGGAAATGCGGCTGAGCATGCCTCTGCCATCATTATGGCTTATAAAAATAAAATGGATATAGCTGTTGAAATTGCTGTTGGTTCCACGCTGCAGGTTGCGATGTTTGTAGCACCTGTTCTTGTACTGCTTTCATTGCTGTTCCCGGCTGCAATGCCTCTTGTCTTTACATTGCCTGAGTTAATTGCCATGGTGACAGCGGTGCTGCTTATGATTGTCATTGGCAATGATGGGGAAACCAATTGGTTCGAAGGCGCCACTCTGCTGGCAGCTTACGTTATAATGGGAATCGGATTTTATCTTTTATAGTCATGACAAAACAGAAAACCGGCTCTGAAAAAATCTCAGGGCCGGTTATTTATATGGGTATTTAAGTACTTTTTTAAAGGATTATGTTTTTCAGAGAATGGTTCTGTTCGCTTTCAGTCATTGATCACCAACCTTTACGCTGATTTTTGACCATTATCATGACTTGCAGAAGACTTAACAAAAAAACGATTCTCCTCCTTTTACATAGTAGTGGGGTTGATTTCCACTGCCCTCCTTTAGTTTAGTAAGCCTATTATAAAACATTATTAGATATTTGTAAATATTCAGATTTTTACAAAATCATTACAAATGAAATATTTTTGCTGCTGATTCCTCTTCAAATCCCTCCGTTATTTTTCACGGGACGGATAATATCCACTTTCTCCGAAAAAACTAATATCAACCTAAAAAGATTGTGACTTGAAAGGAGAAAGACATCATGAAAAAATACGTAAGCATTCTTTTTTTAGGTCTAATATTAATACTGTCATTCCATCAGGCCGCAGAAGCGCAGAAAGGGACTGAGAAATCGGCAAAACAGCCGCCGAAGGCCATTGTTGTCCCTAATTCGGTGCTGAATGTTACAAAGGAAAATACGTATCCTAATCCGGCTCAGGATATGCCGACACTCCAGCCGAGTGAATTAACCCAGCAGCTCATTGATTCATCCAAGGTTAAAATCGAAAATCCGGATCTCATTCGGATGCTGAATGAAACCTCTGTGAGCAGCACTCCGTTCGCACTTGGATACAGGGCCATCGTCTATCTCGGTCAGTGGCCGCTTAATTATGAGTCTGCTGAAACCTCCCCTAATTGGGAATATCAGAGGATTAACACGAATTATTTCGACAACCGCGGCGGAAAGGCCCCATACCAGATTCATTATGTTCAGGAAGCCCAAAAGGTTGTCCGCGGAGGTCTGACTGCCAAGGTTCCCAATGCCGAGGATGTAAAAAAGATGATGCTTCTCAAAGCAATGGAGAAATCCGGTCTGACTCTTGCTTTTGAAACGATTGTTGGAGCAGGCACCAAAAAAGATCATATCTATAACATTCCGCCCAAAAGATTAGGGTATCTATACGGCTATGCTCCCGCAATCAATGAAAAGGGGAAAGTAACGTATGGAGAAGTGTATTTGATGCTGAAAGGCAGCAAGAAAATGATTGTCATTAAAAATGTCACTTCACAGGGAATAGGTGCCTGGATTCCGATTCAGGATCATGTGACGTTTGGGTTTCTTGTTTCAGAAAGGCCTAGATAATAAAAAAGCCAGCCTGACATATAGGCTGGCTTAATCTATTAGATATTCGAACGTCTTGTTTTGAAATCTGTTTCTTTATAGTAGCTGTTCTTTACCAGAACGTTAGGGCCAAGGCATCTAACCCCCGCACAATGACAGTTCAGAGAATCAGCGAGTTCTGTTTTGCTCCACTTTTGATAAATATCCTCAAGCTGATCGGTTTGGATATTTCCCAGCGGCGGAGTATCGCCAAAGTCAGTGACAATGACATCGCCGGTGAAAATATTTATATTCAGCCGTGATCTTCCGTCAGGGTCATTCCGGACGGTTACATTATTTGATGAATGCAGTCTTCTTAAAAGATCCAGGTCTTCTTTATTGCTGCTGCAGGCATAAAAGGGCAGGGTGCCAAACAGCATCCATGTATTCTCATCCCGGATATCCAGCAGATGATGGATGGCTGATCTCATTTCTTCAAGAGTTAAAGTTTCTAATGATGAGGCGAAGTCTGATGGATACATTGGATGGACCTCATGGCGCTGACAGTTCATTTCTTCTATAATCTGTTTATGAATTTTTTCAAGATAAGGCAATGTCCGTTTGTTGAGCATTGTTTCAGCAGAAACCATTACCCCCGCTTTCACGAGCTCCCTGCTGTTTTCAATCATCCTGTAAAAGAGCCGCTGACGCTGCTCTATCGTCGGCTTTCGCTCCATCATCGCAAAGCCGCCTTCGATAAAGTCCTCCTCAGTTCCCCAGTTATGAGAAATATGAAGGACATCCAAATATGGAATGATTTCTTCATAACGGGCTAACTCCAGTGTCAGATTAGAATTAATCTGTGTTCTGACCCCTCTTTCGTGCGCATAGCGAAGCAGCGGCGCAACATAATTTTTAACCGATTTTTTTGAAAGCATCGGCTCCCCGCCGGTAATGCTCAGTGAGCTTAAATGAGAAACTTCATCCAGCCTCTTAAGCATCAAATCAATGGGCAGGGCATCGGGATCCCTGGGCTGAAGTGTATAGCCGACAGCGCAGTGTTCACAGCGCATGTTGCATAATACAGTGGTTGTGAATTCAATATTTGAAAGCACCAATTTTCCGTGCTGATCGATATCGGAATAAGCTTCCCATGGATCATTTTCCGGTGTGATAGGTGAAAGTTGTGTTTTCATATGTATCTCCTTTTAAATCTAAGTCCTTTGTCATTATTTAATCTTTCATATCCCATGTCAATCGATAGTTTGGACTAAAAATGATATAAATACGTTTAATTTCTCCTCATGCGGGAATTAACTCAATAACAAACGCGAAACACTTTTTAACTTAAGAGGAGGATTTAACATGGAACAGAATAACACTTATAATACAACAAACACAACAACTGCTTTAAGATCAGATTATGGACAGGATATGAATTATGACCATGATAACGGATCAAACAGCAAGCTGATGAAAGGGATTGTCATTGGCGGTATTATTGGCGGGGCTTTAGCAATGCTGGATAGTACAACAAGAACAAAAGTAAAAACGAAAGCGATGGATCTAAAGGATTCTTCTGCAAATCTTATTTCTGAAGTGAAAGAAAATCCTGGTGATGTAAAGGATAATATGATTAACCAGTTTAAGAGTGCTTCCAATACTCTTAAAGAGGCCATAAAAGATGCCCAGAGTTTGTACCAGCGTGTCAACGAAGATGTTTTCGGCAACATGGATATGGTAAAAGAAGTGTCTAATGAAGCCATGTCAACAGCAAAGGAAGCAAAAAGCGAGCTGGCTGATATCGGGTCAAAAGTAAAGGAAGCAGGTTCAGAATTAATGGAAAGCCCTGTTGAGAACGGTGGAAATTCCACTGGCTCGAACAACCAGGCAGCAAGTTCAGTGAGCAGTTCAGAAACTGCTTTCCCGGTAGATCGTGGCGAAAGTGCTGTCACCTATAGTCCTGAGACTCAAAAGAACAGCAATAACCTTTAATTAATAATATAAAATTTCCTCTGCTCTTATGAGTGGAGGATTTTTTATTGGTTCTGTTTCCTAATGATGGTTGTTTTATATATACATGGAGGGGGTAACCCTTAACTATAGGTATAGGACATTTTTTGGAGGTTACATTTATGGGTTATAGACGAGGGAAATCATTATCAAAGGATATGGAAAAACAATCTTACGAAAGAGAAACAGCTGTTGGAACTGCAGGGATGGTAGTCAGTCCTCATTCAGTTGCCACAGATATAGGTGAAAAAATACTGCGGGAGGGCGGCAATGCAGTAGATGCTGCAGCTGCCATCCAATTTGCATTAAATGTAGTAGAACCAATGATGACAGGCATTGGCGGAAGCGGATTTTTAATGGTTTACGACAATAAAAAGAAAGATGTAAAAATATATGATGGACACACAAGGGCGCCAAAAGGTGTGCATCCGGAAATGTTCCTCGATGACAATGGGGAAGTAATCGATTTTCGCAAACGCTCTACGCATGGAACAGCAGTAGGAATCCCGGGAATATTAAAAGCTATGGATTCAGCTGTAAAGGATCACGGTTCAAAGTCATTAGCCGATCTGATTCAGCCGGCAATAGAAGCCGCAGAAAGCGGCATTGAAGTGAACTGGGTAATGGAGGAAGCTCTTCAGAACTTTCATTACAGGCTGGGTGAAGAAGCCAAAGCTTTTTATTTTCCGGAAGGCAAATCTCTAAAGGAAGGTGACAGACTTGTCAAGGATCATTTAGCCAAGACATTCAGGATCCTGCAAAAAGAAGGAATAGCCTCCTTTTATGAAGGAGAGATAGCTGAAGCCATCGTAGAAACGTTAAAAGGAGAAGGCGGCTTTATGACGCTGGAGGACCTGAAAAATTACCGGCTTACCATTGATGAGCCGATATGGGGCGAGTATAAAGGCTATAAGATCGCTTCGTCCGCTCCTCCCAGTGCAGGCGGGGTAACCGTTATCCAAATTCTTAAAATGCTGGAGAAGTTTGATTTAAGCCAATATGACGCAAAGTCCTGGGAAAAGTATTATCTGATAACCGAAGCTATGCGTTTGGCTTTTGCGGACAAAGTTGCCTATTCAGGGGATCCGGAATTTTCTGATCTCCCTATTGAAGGCCTGCTACATGATGATTATATTGCTGAAAGGGTAAAGGCTATAAATTTTAAAAGGAGAAATGATGCAATAGATTTTGGAAACCCCTGGAAATATCAAGGGGGCGAACCAAAGCAGATTATTCGCCAGCCGGATGACTTAGAGAAAAGTGAAACAACTCATTTCACGGTTATTGACCAATGGGGCAATATTGCCGCATGTACATCAACCGTTGAGCATCCATTTGGGTCAGGGATTATAGTAAAGGGCTACGGATTTTTATTAAACAATGAACTTACAGACTTTGATGCCAACCCTGGCGGAATCAATGAACCAAAACCGGACAAAAGGCCGGTCAGCTGCAAAAGCCCGACGATCTTATTTAAGGATGACCAGCCCGTTCTAACTCTTGGTTCTCCAGGCGGACCGACCATTATTGGCTCGGTTTTTCAGACGATCGTGAATATCATTGACCATAAAATGAATCTAAAGGAAGCCATTGAAGAGCCCCGGATCTTTGCCACAACAGGCCCGCTTATTGAATGGGAGCCGGGAATAAGCATGGAATCCAAAGGCGAAATGGAGTCAAGCGGATTTGAATTTGGAGACAAGCCAAGCCGAATCGGGAATGTTCAGGCCATTCAGATTGACCGGGAGAAGGGCCGTCTATATGGTGCGGCTGACTCCAGCCGTGAAGGAAAGGCAGCCGGAATTACAGAGGAGCAAATAAAAAGCTGATGCCGCCTGGCATCAGCTTTTCTTTGGATCAATATCAGATAGTGTGCTCGTTTTGCTGTTTGAGCTGCTCCTTTTAATGACTAACATACTGCCGTTAGTCTCGAATACAACTGCTTCCACATCTTCCATTGAGGAAAACCCATTGGAACGAATAGCCTGCATAATTACTGATTTCAAAACCCTGTTTTTATATAAGGCTGACTCTATGAATTGACCTTGATAATAAAGCAGGTCAGGACTTGCTTTATTGAATGTGGCTGAATGAAGAGAAAGCCAGGCTACTATATAGGCCGATCAAAAGTGCATATGCAGTCAGACCCTCTGCAAGTGATACCTGTTTGTTAAGGAAAATAGTCGCCAGGGTAGACCCAAGGGCAACTCTTACCACTAAATTAAATGCATTCATTTTTGTTAAAGTACGTTTTCCCGATAGTCTCAGGAACAGAATCAGAAAAATATAGCTTATAGCTCCATTTGAAAGAACTCTCCATAAATCTTGCCAGCTGGAAAAAACATGATTGCCTCCCTTATATATGGTTTTTATTCCTTTTATAGGAAGACAATAAACGGACGATTTTTATCTCCATTCATGTTGCAGGGAGGCAATTGAAGGGTATATTAAATAAAAATACTTATTTGCTGAAATAACTAATTTCATGTAGGATGTAATCGAGACGAAAGGAGAGAACGTTTTGGGCAGTCCGATTCAAGATAAGAATTCACAGGTTACTTTTCTAAAACAGCGCTTAAATATGTTCCTGGACGTACTGGAAGCTATTGAGCCGGAAGACACCGAAATCGAAGACATCGACCGTTTAATTGCTATGATCGATGACCTCGAATCCAAATGCCGTGAATTTAATAACCGCGATTAAAACAGGAGCCTGAGGGCTCTTTTTTTATGGAAATTGCTTTGGAAATTCCCTCTTTCATCCTGTAAACGATTGCAACCTTTGTCTTTAAATACGCATCAGATAGGAGTATAATGATTACGATTAATAATTGTAATTTTCATAAAAGATATGAGCTATATAGGGAGCAAAGGGAAGGGGACTAAAGCAATGAATATCGACAAATTTCAGGAAAGCATGTATCAGCTGATTGTTGAGACATCCACTAATCTTCCGCGTGATGTGCGCCGTGCAATCAAATCAGCGAAAGAAAGAGAAAATGCCGGCACTAGAGCAGCGATGAGCTTAGATACCATTACGAATAATATTAAAATGGCTGATGATAATGTGTCGCCAATTTGCCAGGATACCGGATTGCCGACTTTCAAAATCAAGACGCCAGTCGGTGCTAACCAGCTGGTCATGAAGGAAGCAATCAAAAACGCAATCGCCCAGGTAACTAAGGACGGAAAGCTTCGCCCGAACTCTGTTGATTCCTTAACTGGCGCCAACAGCGGGGACAACCTTGGCTACGGAACACCTGTCATTAAATTTGAACAATGGGAAAAAGATTATATAGACGCCCGCCTGATTCTTAAAGGCGGCGGCTGTGAAAATAAAAATATCCAATATAGCCTTCCCTGCGAACTTGAAGGCCTTGGCCGAGCTGGACGCGACCTAGATGGAATCCGCAAATGCATCATGCACTCTGTATACCAGGCGCAGGGACAGGGATGCAGCGCCGGCTTTATCGGTGTCGGCATCGGGGGAGACCGCTCTTCAGGCTATGACCTGGCGAAAGAGCAGCTGTTCCGTTCTGTAGATGATGTAAATCCTAATGAAGATCTCCGCAAACTCGAGGATTACGTGATGGAGAATGCAAATGAGTTAGGAATCGGAACAATGGGCTTCGGCGGGGAAACCACGCTTTTAGGCTGTAAAGTCGGTGTTATGAACCGTATTCCGGCAAGCTTCTTCGTATCTGTTGCCTATAATTGCTGGGCGTTCCGCCGCCTAGGAGCAGCCATCAGCATGGAAACAGGCGAAATTAATGAATGGATGTATCAGGAAGGCGAGCACATCGACTTTGGTGCTTCTGAAGCTGAACTAGAGACAGCGGCAGCATCAGAAACAGCAGAGCAAACAAACATCGTAACATTGCAGGCGCCGATTACTGAAGAACAGATCCGCAACCTTAAGGTTGGTGATGTGGTACAGATCAACGGCATGATGTACACGGGCCGCGATGCCATCCACCATCACCTGATGGACCATGATGCACCAGTCGATCTGAATGGGCAGGTCATTTACCACTGCGGCCCGGTCATGATGAAGGACGAAGACGGCAAGTGGCATGTAAAAGCTGCTGGACCGACTACAAGTATTCGTGAGGAGCCATATCAGGGAGATATCATGAAAAAGTTCGGCATCCGTGCTGTTATCGGTAAAGGCGGAATGGGGCCAAAAACATTGGAAGCACTTCAGGAACATGGCGGCGTTTACTTAAATGCAATCGGCGGTGCTGCACAATATTATGCTGACTGTATCAAGTCGGTTGAAGGCGTGGACCTCATGGAATTCGGTATTCCGGAAGCAATGTGGCACCTGAAGGTTGAAGGCTTTACTGCAGTTGTGACGATGGATTCCCACGGGAACAGTCTTCATAGGGATGTAGATAAATCTTCACTTGAGAAATTGGCTCAATTCAAAGAGCGTGTATTCTAATAGATGAACGGGAGAGAGGCTGTTTGCGGCCTCTCTTTTTTGTGCATTTTTTTGCCAATGATCCCTGCGAATGTTTTTATTTCATTCACAAACACTAAGAAAAAAATATTGGAGGAGCTCAGATGAAAAAATTAAGTATCTTCCTGAGTGTTTTTATTTTGTTTTTTTCCGGAACAGCTTATGCGAATTATGGCAATTCGCCGGTTCACTGGGGATTCAAAAAAGCAAAAAATGAGGTGCCTGCCGAAGCAGGAAAGCCGCTCGACTCACTGCTTGAAAGACATGGCTCCTATTATAAAGGCGATACAAGCAAAAAAGACATTTATTTAACATTTGATAATGGATATGAAAACGGCTATACAGGGCAAATTTTGGATGTTCTAAAAAAGGAAAATGTTCCTGCTGCCTTTTTTGTAACAGGACATTATTTAAAAAGCGCACCCGATCTTGTAAAGAGGATGGCGGATGAAGGGCATATCATAGGCAATCACTCCTGGCATCATCCTGATATGACAAGAGTGAGCGATGAGAAATTTATTAAAGAACTTGAAATGGTCCGTGCTGAAAACGAAAAGCTTACAGGTGTTAAGCATATGGCATATTTGCGGCCGCCTCGAGGCATTTTCAGTGAACGCACTTTGGCTTTGGCTAAAAAGGAAGGCTATACGCATGTATTCTGGTCACTGGCCTTTGTCGACTGGAACACAGACCGGCAGAAAGGCTGGCAGTATTCTTACGACAATATTATGCGTCAGATCCATCCAGGCTGTATCCTTCTCTTGCACACTGTTTCAAAGGACAATGCCGATGCTCTCCAAAAGGCCATACAGGATTTGAAAAAACGCGGGTACACCTTTAAGAGCCTTGATGATCTGACATGGCAACAGGCAATTGGGGAGCGGATGCTGTACTGATATATGTTTGGCCGATAAATCGGCCAAATCTTGGATTTATCGGCAAAATGTCCAGCTTTCGATAAAAAATTTGGATGGGCACAACAAAGTGATATTGGCCGTAAAACTTAAGATTAGGCCTGTAAATTATGTGCTTTGGCCGGTATTTTTTTAAAGATGGCCGGTAAATGCCCAATTTCGGCCGGTAACACTGCAGAAATTTATAAATTGCATGAAATAGACCCAACTTTTCAGGGTCTATTTTGTATATAGTCCAACAAGTTTAGTAAAATAACGGCAAAAAATGCTATAATCGGGGAAAATGATAAAGGACGGATTCTTCTTGGAAAAGATACAAGTAGAAGGACCTTATAATTTTGATCTGGTACTGGACAGGCTTTTGAATGACCCTCTTAATCAGGTTGATATAGAAAATCGGTCTGTGAAAGTGCCTATGCTGCTCAGCCATCATCCGATTGTGGCAGAAGTAAAAGCAATCGGTACAACTGATAAGCCGGAATTTTTAATAACCGGAACTGATGGCGCTTTTAAAGAAAAAGCAGCAGAGCGTTTATCGGAAATTTTTCAATGGCATCTGCCTCTTGAGAGGATTCACGAACATTTTCAAAACACAGAATTACAGCCAATTTTCGATGCTCATTATGGTACTCCAATTGTTCTTGATTTTGATCCGTATAGCTGTATATTAAAATGCATTATTCACCAGCAGCTTAATCTTGCTTTCGCACACACGTTAACAGAACGGTTTGTAAAAGCATTTGGATTCGAAAAGGATGGAGTGTGGTTTTATCCGCTTCCCGAAAAAGTTGCAGAACTGAAAGTGGATGAATTAAGAGAGCTGCAGTTCAGTAGACGAAAGGCTGAGTATGTAATTGGCATCGCAAAAGAAACGGCCTCGGGAAATTTAAACTTTGACGAGCTTAAAAACCTTTCAGATGAAGAAATTTATGATAAACTTATCAAATTGCGCGGTGTCGGACCCTGGACTGTTCAAAACTTCTTGATGTTCGGGCTGGGCCGGCCAAATCTTTTTCCAGCTGCAGACATTGGCATCCAGAATGCCTTAAAAAAACTATATAAATTAGAAGCGAAACCGACTCTTGAGGAAATGGAGACATTCTCGAAGAGCTGGGATCCTTATTTGAGCTATGCTTCTCTTTATTTGTGGAGGAGTATCGAGTAATTTGGAGTGATGAAGCACCATGAAACAAGAACAAACAGCTAAATTAAAACTAAAGCAAACATTTCCGCTGACAATCAAAAGGCTTGGCATCAATGGGGAAGGTGTCGGTTATTTTAAAAGGCAAGTCGTATTTGTTCCAGGAGCACTGCCTGGCGAGGAAATCACAGCAGAAGCAACAAAGGTAAACCCAAAGTTTGCTGAGGCCAAAATAAAAAAAATCCGTAAAAAATCGGAATTCCGTGTTCAGCCGCCATGCCCGGTATATCATGAGTGTGGAGGCTGCCAGCTGCAGCATCTCCGGTATGATCAGCAGCTGAAGGAGAAACGGGATATCATTATTCAAGCTTTAGAACGCCATACTAAGCTGAATCCCGAGAAGCTGGATATCAAAGAAACCATTGGAATGGAAGATCCGTGGAGCTACAGAAATAAAAGCCAGTTCCAGGTTGGCCAAAAAGACGGGAAGGTGCTTGCCGGATTATATGGCATGAATTCGCACCGCCTGATTAATATTGAGCACTGTGCGGTGCAGCATCCGCAAACAACAAAGGCGACTGAAGCAGTGAAACGGATTCTCCAGGATTTGAGAATCCCAATCTATAATGAAAGAAGCCGAAAAGGTATAGTAAGAACAATCGTTGCCAGGGTGGGAATCCAGACAGGAGAGCTTCAGATTGTACTGATCACAACTCAAAAAGAGCTTCCAAAGAAAGAGATCATAATAGAAAAAATCAAAAGCGAGCTTCCTGAAGTAAAATCAATCATACAAAATGTGAATGGTGAAAAAACCTCCCTTATTTTTGGACAGGAAACCATGAATCTGGACGGAAGCGACTTTATCCAGGAAACACTCGGAGATTTGCAGTTTGAACTATCTGCACGGACATTTTTCCAGCTGAACCCTGAACAAACCGTTAAGCTTTATAATGAAGTCAAAAGAGCAGCGGCTTTAACCGGCAAGGAAAAAGTAGCTGACGCATACTGCGGCGTCGGAACGATTGGATTATGGGTAGCAGATCAGGCAGCGGAAATCCGCGGCATGGATATCATCAGGGAATCCATTGAGGATGCAAAGAAAAATGCTGACCGCCATGGAATTAAACATGCCCAATATGTTGTCGGCAAAGCAGAGGAATGGCTTCCTAAATGGACAAAAGATGGATGGCGTCCGGATGTTATTATCGTCGATCCGCCAAGAACAGGACTTGATCATCAGCTGTTAAAGACTATTTTAAAAGTCCAGCCCAAGAAAGTGGTTTATGTCTCATGTAACCCATCTACATTGGCAAAGGATATTTCGGTCCTGAGCCCCAAATATAAAGTAAATGGCATACAGCCTGTGGATATGTTCCCGCAGACCGCACACGTGGAGAGTGTGACACAACTTGTTTTAAACGTGTAACCCAAACATAAGCTTTTGCTGATCCACCCTGATTTCGCAAAAAATATTTTTGCGGTTTCGGGGTCTTTTTTCTGTTAATCCCTGCTGTTTTTTAGAATGTTTTATCAAAGCTTTATTTTTTACTCAGCCAGTGGAATACTGTTTAATGGGATGGATGTCAGCAGGAGATATTTTAGCTGTACAAAAATTGTGCAGTTAAAATTTACATTATTTAATCAGTTTGATAAAAAGTGCTTAAGCATGGTATAAGTGTAAAAGAAGCAGGGATATTCTGCTTTTTAATTTTGGGATTAAAAGTTGGTTTCCCATATTGAGAGGATTTGAATTTTACTATGATAGATAATTTTTGGCGTGAGTTACCGCGGCCATTTTTTATACTGGCACCAATGGAAGAGGTGACGGATGTTGTTTTTCGCCATGTGGTGAGTGAAGCAGCCAGACCTGATGTGTTTTTTACTGAGTTTACAAACTCAGATAGTTATTGTCACCCCGAGGGGATTAATAGTGTGCGTGGGCGTTTGACTTTCACAGAGGATGAACAGCCAATTGTAGCCCATATATGGGGGGATAAACCTGAATACTTCCGGCAAATGAGTATTGGGATGGCGGAACTGGGCTTTAAGGGATTGGATATCAATATGGGCTGTCCTGTACCCAATGTAGCACAGCACGGGAAGGGAAGCGGCCTGATCCGCCGCCCGGAAGTGGCAGCTGAATTGATCCAGGCAGCCAAAGCAGGAGGTTTGCCGGTAAGTGTAAAGACAAGGCTTGGCTTCACGGAAGTAGACGAATGGAAGGTCTGGCTGAAACACATTTTGGAGCAGGACATTGCTAATTTTTCCATTCATCTGCGTACAAGGGACGAAATGAGCAAAGTACCTGCGCATTGGGAGCTGATCCCGGAGATTAAGAAACTTCGCGACCAGGTGGCACCAGATACCCTTTTGACGATCAATGGAGATATTCCTGACCGTCAGAAGGGCTTGGAGCTGGCCGAGAAATACGGTATTGATGGAGTTATGATTGGGCGCGGCATATTCCATAATCCATTTGCCTTTGAAACGGAGAAGAAAGATCATAGCAGTGAGGAATTGCTGGACCTTTTAAGATTGCATATGGATCTCCATGATCAATATTCGCATTTAGAGCTGCGGCCGTTCACGGCTCTTCACCGTTTTTTCAAGATCTATGTCAAAGGATTTCCAAGGGCAAGTGCACTAAGAAATCAATTAATGAACACTAGGTCTACAGATGAAGTGCGCGAATTGCTTGATGCGTTTGTGTCAAAGAATCTTGAAAATAATAACTGAATTCTAAATGGGGATGGGCAAGCGGTCCATCCTCCTTTTTTTAATGGGGATGAGGATGAAAGCTTTTTTATTATGCACATTCATGGTATTTTCTTTTGCAATGATAACAGGCTGTCAATCAGCTGAAACAATGGTCCTGCTGGATGAGGAAGTCAGAGAAATCAAAGTTTCAAAATCGGAGGGTTTAGGCGGAATTAATGATGAAGAAAGTTTTATTTCTTTCAAGGATAGAAAATCGATCGCTGTATTTGAAAAGGCAATAACATCTGCTGTAAAACAGTCAGGGAATGCAGATATTAGTAAACCTAAGTATGATATAGCAGTAGAATATAAAGGAGAACTTCCTTCTCACGGCATTCATTTGTGGCTTGGAGAAGACAATGAAAAAAGCGTCTTCATGTATATTACAGATGAATCTGTTTACCTAACTTCTCCAGAAATGACGATAAAACTAAGAAGCCTAATTCTCTCCAAATAACAGCAGCCCAGCCATTTCACCTGTGTGTGGAATTAAATTCCATATGGTTAATTCACTTGGAAAAGGGGTATTGATCAGTAATCCAAAAGGAGGTGGCCAAGAATGGAAGTAGAAGTTTTATGTAATGTTGAGAACTGCAAGTATTGGGCTGAAGGTGATAAGTGCGTTGCCGACTCTATTTATGTGATTGGCCAAAATGGCCGAGAAGCTGATGATGTAGAGGAAACAGCCTGTAAAACCTTTGAGCATCGTGAATAAGATTGGGTAGGCCTGACTGCTGGAGAATTTTAACGATCCCGGCCGTCAGGTTTTTTTACATACAAAAAGAGAAGATTATTAAGACCGCTATGTTTCTCCGGAAAGGGTATAATAAATGAAAATGACACTAAATCCATGCAGACAGGAAGGAGATAGAATGACGACTATTAATGAAACCGGATGGAATTTTGATAATAGCTATTCACGGCTGCCGCAGACATTCTTTTCAAAAGTAAAGCCAAATCCTGTACAATCACCTGAGCTGGTGATCCTTAACGAGCCACTGGCGAAATTTTTGGGACTAAACATTGATGCATTGACAAGCGAAACTGGCATTGAGGTGCTTTCTGGCTCTCGAGTTCCAAAAGACGCTGACCCTCTTGCTCAGGCTTATGCAGGGCATCAGTTTGGACACTTTAATATGCTTGGAGATGGCCGGGCCATGCTGATCGGCGAGCAGGTAACTCCTGAGGATAAACGGGTGGACATTCAGCTGAAGGGCTCCGGCAGAACTCCGTTTTCACGCGGCGGAGATGGGCGGGCGGCTCTAGGCCCGATGCTCCGGGAATTCATTATCAGTGAAGCCATGTATGCTCTGGGAATTCCCACTACCCGCAGTCTGGCAGTTGTAACAACAGGTGAAGCGATTATCCGGGAAACTGAGCTTCCAGGTGCTGTACTGACAAGAGTGGCTGATAGCCATATACGGGTGGGCACTTTTCAATATGCGGCAAATTGGAGGCCGGTTGATGAGCTTAAAACACTGGCAGATTACACGATTCAGCGCCACTACCCAGAAATTAAAGGCGATGAAAATCCTTACAAGACACTCTTGCAGAAAGTGATCAAACGTCAGGCTGCACTCATTGCGAAATGGCAGCTAACAGGTTTTATCCATGGAGTCATGAACACCGACAATATGACAATTAGCGGAGAAACCATCGATTATGGTCCGTGCGCCTTTATGGATAAGTATGACTTGGCAACCGTATTTAGTTCCATTGACAGAGAAGGCCGGTATGCTTATGGAAATCAGCCTTATATAGGCGGATGGAATCTGGCAAGGTTTGCTGAAACCCTCTTGCCCCTGCTGCATAAAAATGAGGAAGATGCTGTAAATATAGCCCAGGATGCAATTTCGGAATACAATAAAATTTATCAAAGCCATTGGCTTGCAGGGATGAGGGCAAAACTCGGATTTTTTAATGAAGAAGCACAAGATGAAGCCCTATTTACCAGCCTTCTAAAGATGATGCAGAAGTCTGGAGCAGATTATACAAACACCTTCCGTTTATTAACATTAGACAAGCCTGAGGAAACTTCGATATTTGATGATCAAGAATTTGCAAACTGGCATGGACAATGGCAGGAAAGGCTGAACAGGCAGAAGGAATCGAAAGAAGCAGTGAATGAATTAATGAGGAAGAGCAACCCATCCGTCATCCCCCGGAATCACAGAGTTGAAGAAGCTCTTGAAGCAGCTGTTACCAAAGGGGATTACAGCGTGATGAAAAAGCTTCTTGCAGCACTGAAGGATCCTTATGCCTATACAATAGAACAGGAAGAATACTGCAAGCTGCCAGAGCCATCCGGCATGCCATATCGAACATTTTGCGGAACTTAATATAAAGAAATGAACAATTTAGAGCGTTAGCTGTAATTTTGCAAAGCCTGGCCCCATTAGTGGGGCAGGCATTTTTTATTTAAGCAGTTAGTGCTTTATTGTTGACTTCAGGAAATCACGGTGTTATTTTTAAGACAGAACATACATTCGATTTGGTGATAATCCTGAATATACATCTTGAAGAAATCATATCAAAAAGTATCTTAACACCTGCCAAAGGTGCAATTGACAACTTTACTCATTCATTGAACCCCTATGCGGGCTGTGCCTTTGGCTGCAAATATTGCTACGTTAGGGAGCTTCCTGTTTCCATTTTTCGTGAAGAGGAATGGGGTGCGTGGATTGATATAAAATCAAATGCGGCCGAACTTTTGGAGAAAGAATTGGTTAAAGCTAAAAAGAGGGGAAAAGTTGCTTTATTTATGTCCTCTTCCACAGACCCTTACCAGCCGATTGAATATGCCTCAAAACTGACAAGAAGTTTATTGGAAGTTATGCTTAAAAATCAGCCTGACTTTTTACATGTACAAACCCGTTCTCCTATGGTGAAGCGGGATATTGATTTATTTCAGCAATTCGGAGATAGTATCAGAATTTCCATGACAATCGAGACAGACAAAGAAGAAGTCAGAAAGGCATTTGCACCAGCGGCCCCTCCCATCCCGGCAAGAATGGCTGCACTAAAAGACATAAAAGATGCAGGAATTATAACTCAAGCAACAATAGCCCCGTTACTGCCTTGTTCAAGAGAATTTCCTGCAAAACTTAAGTCTATTGCAAATCGAGTTACAATTGACGATTTTTGGATGGGGGATGGAAGCGGCGGACGCAGGACTGAGAGACTTGGAATCCGCAAGATTTTTGATGAGCTTGGTTTGGAGAAATGGTATAATCCATCTGCATATAAAGTGGTTCTTAAAATGCTGGACCGGGAATTTCAAGATGCACCCATTCAATTAGGTATATCCAAGGCTGGCTTCAGCCCTGATGGCAAATAGCTGACTATAAAATATATGAGGTATTTTTATGGATCTGTTAAGTTCACAATATGTAAGAGGTATTAGCCTTAAAAGAGAAGAAATTCCTTCCTTCAATCAGTATCCCTTCAACCTTCCCAGCTTGAAAACCATGGATGAGGTGCCTTTCCACCCGAAAGTAACCTTTCTGATTGGAGAGAATGGAATGGGAAAGTCGACACTGCTCGAGGCAGTAGCGGTTGCACTAGGATTTAATGCAGAAGGCGGATCTTTCAATTTTAACTTTTCAACCTTCGATTCGCATTCTGTGCTGGGAGATTATCTCAAGGTGATAAAAGGCATAGATAGGCCGTCTGATGGTTTTTTTCTAAGGGCAGAGAGTTTCTATAATGTCGCTTCTAATATTGAGGAAATGGATCGGGAAGGTGGCGCACCAAAAGTAATCGACTCCTTTGGAGGCCGTTCTTTACATGAGCAATCTCATGGAGAAGCGTTTTTCTCTACGTTTCTTCACCGGTTTCGCGGCAATGGGATTTACATCCTGGACGAGCCGGAGGCAGCACTTTCTCCTTTGCGGCAAATGTCCATGCTGACAAGAATTCATGATTTGGTCAGGGAACACTCACAATTTATTATTGCCACACATTCTCCGATCATTATGGCCTATCCGGAGGCAGCGATATATGAATTCAGCGAGGAAGGCATTTCAGAAAAGAAGCTGGAGGAAACGAATCATTACCGCATCATGAAACAATTCTTTGATGATAAGAAAAGGATGCTTCATCATTTGCTGGATGAATAATAAAAATGGAGGCTTCAGGCCTCCATTTTTGTCTATGTATCTTATTCACTTTCGTGGCTGAACATCCAGTTTATACCAAATTTATCTGTTAACTGGCCAAAGCTCTTGCTCCAGAAAGTTTCCTGCAGCTCCATTGTTACTGTGCCGCCTGCCTGCAGATTGTTAAAATACTTTCTCAGCTTATCCAGGTCATTAATGACAACTGCGAGATTAATGTTATTTCCTACTGTAAATGGCATACCGGGAAAAGTATCTGAAAACATAACATTACTGCCGCATATGTTAAGGCTTGAATGCATGACCAAATTCTTTGCTTCCTCTGGAAGAGGATATTCAGGATTTTGCGGTGATTCACCAAAAGTTGAAATCTCAGGCATTTCCAGTTCAAAAGCCTTTACATAAAATTCAATTGCTTCGCGTGTATTTCCCTCGAAATTAAGATAGGCATTAACAGCCATTCCTTTCACTCCTTCCTAATACAATTCCATTATAGACAAAATATTCTAAATTTAATGTAGTTCAAAAGTCAAAAAGTGAAAATCAGAACAATTTTTATAATTCCTGAAGTGCTTGATCTACATTATTGAAGCCTCTTCGGTCAATGCTATCAGGTTCATCCGATTCAATTGTCCACTCAGTTTTTGCAGGAGTTAATCCTCCATTTTCATCTTTAATGAATGGACTATGTACGTGATAAGTTTTCCCTGCCTTTTTCACCGTGTATCCTATATAGCAGTGATGATCCTGGCCTTCTTCCTCGAAAATACCAATATCGTCGATTCCATATTTGTCTAAATAGGAATGAAATGGCTCCTGCAATGCATTGATAATTTGCTCTCTTGGTAAAAACTCCATGACGTATGCTCCCTTCCGATTATCTATCCCTTAATATGGCTTTTTTTGCAGGGATTAAACACGGAACTGTGAAAAGAGTACTCCGCATCAGCGAAGTACTCTGCTTCTTAACTTAAATCTAAGTTTTCCGAGAAGCTCCATAAGCTCTTCATATTCTTCCAGCTGAATCCTGCAAGCCTGAATGGCCTCTCCGACATTTTGGGTGATAACCTCTTTTTCTTTGCGTGCTTTTTCCTCGAGGAAGATATACACCTTGCGTTCATCAGCTTTGGAACGCTCTTTTCGAAGCCAGCCATTAGAAATCATTCTGGAGATCATAGGTGTGAGTGTCCCCGTGCCAAGATTTAGTCTTTCTCCAAGCTCCTTTGCTGTCACGCCATCCTTTTCCCAAAGTGCCAGAAGTACCAGATATTGGGGATAGGTTAAGCCAAATGGCTGAAGGGCACTTGTATACAGTTTTGTAAATTCGCCTGCTGTTTCATAAACAGCAAAGCATAGCTGTTTGTCCAGTGTAAAAAAGTCTTTCACATAATCACCTGATTCTAATCTCTAGCATTACAATAATTTCGTCAAATCATCCTCGATTTTTCCTGGTTCAGTTGTAGGTGCATACCGTTCTACAACCTGGCCATTCCGGTCCACGAGGAATTTAGTAAAGTTCCACTTAATGTTTTTAGACAGAATTCCCTTTTTCTGTTCTTTTAGGTAAGCAAATAATGGATCCGTATTGTCACCATTTACATCAATTTTAGCGAAGATCGGAAAGGATACACCATAATTAAGCTGGCAGAACTCAGTTGTTTCCTTAATATTATCGAATTCCTGGTTATTGAACTGATCACAAGGAAACCCAAGAATTTCAACGCCGCTGTCTTTATACTTTTCATAAAGCTCCTGCAGTCCTTTGAATTGGGGTGTTAATCCGCATTTGCTGGCTGTGTTTACAATAATCAGAGGCTTGCCTTCATATTCTTTCAAAGATTTCAATTCACCATTTGTTTTTTTGACTTCAAAATCATAAACCGTTGTCATTAGGATACCTCCTACTTTTAATCGTGTACGATTTAATCTTAAGCGATCTAAACTCCTTTTGCAAACAAATCAGCTTTTTATGAAACTACCATTAAGTTTATTCGTAGAAAAGGTAGGTTTCAATTTCATTTACAAAGGGTGATCATGATGATGGACGAATTGCGGGAAGCGATTGAGAAACTCCCGGAGAGGGGAGCGAAGAGCTATCTATTCCACATATTACTTCGGGTTCACTTATTGAATAACAGTGTTGATTCCCAGGAAGAGATACTCGAACTGCTAAATGATATTCAAAAAAGGATACTCTTTTATTCTCAAGAAAGAAAATTGGAGCGGGAATATGAAACATACCATATTGTGTGTGGAGAATCACCGGCAGGCGCTTTAAAGGTTGGGCTTAGTAAAGAAAATAAGGTCATTGGCTATCCTGATTTTTTTAGTAACGGACCTCTCTGGAAGCTGCATGAAGAAGAGGGCAGAAAAAAGCGATTAGAATGGCTGATGGATCACATTAATATGCATGAAGATTACCTGGAAATGAGATATGAAAGAAAAGTAGCTAAAGCACTTGAAGAGATAGATTCTATTCCAGCGGGAAAACCGATCGTTATCTGGACAGCTGACAATGCAGATGAACAAACTGGTTTACGGTATTTCCTTCACTTATTAAGAAACAAAGAAAATAATGTGCATGTTATTAATACTGCTCAGTCATATAAGGAGCTTTTCCCTGCGAAAAAGCATCAATCCATTTTAAGGCACTCAGGCGAAGCAGCTCCTGAGAAGCTGAAGATGATGCTGGAAAATCACTTAGGAAGCCCTTTATCTGCAGAAGAAAAAAATAGGTTTGTATCTGATTGGCAGTCCCTCTCCAAAACAAGGGAAGTATTGCGTATATGGGAAGATAATGAAATACATAGTGTACCAGAGAGTTATTTTGATGAATCTATCATCGAGTCAGCCAAAAAGCTGCATAAAAGCAACAAAGGTTTTATAAAATCAGCCAGATTAATTGGTGAAGTGATTGGGCATCTGGATGAGCCAATTGGTGATGGCTTTGCAGAGTATAGAGTAAGATCCTTAATTTATAACGGAATATTAGCCATAAAAGGAATTCCGAAAAGTATGAGGTATTATAGCATTAAACTGAAAGAATTTTAGATGAATCCGGTTTTTCACCGTAATCAATTATCCCTGTCCACCGTGTGTTAGTATTATTTCGGTCTAGCAGCAGTCCGGTACTTGAAGTGAATTAATATCTAAAAGCCATCTGCTGGAATTTCATGCAGGCTTCATTTATTCTTAATAAAAGAAACGAATAGAAGAGGGATTTATCTTGAAAAAGATTTACAGTGATATAATTCAATTCCGCGGAACCCACTTTGATTTTGGTTTCATGCAGGGAGAACTTATAAAGGATTCTCTTTCTGTGAAAAATCGGGAGGATCAATGGAAGGTAAGAAAGCCGCGATTTTCAATAAATGAAGCAGAAGTGAAAAAAGCGATTACAAGGTTTGCCCCTGGTATTTGGGATGAACTGCTTGGGATACGGGAAGCATTGCAATGGCCGATGGAGCGGGTTATGCAGGAGTTTGGCGGCTATCGCCTCGATTATGTCCGCTCGGGCTGTTCCATCCTTACAGGGGCTGATTACCTGATCCGCAATTATGATTACCATCCGAAAACCTATGAGGGGCGCTATACTTTTTATCAGCCAACAGATCAGGGATATGCGATGATTGGCCCCAGCCAGAGGGTGACCGGGCGGATGGATGGCATGAACGAAAAAGGACTTGTGATTGGATATAATTTTATGAATCGGAAAAAGCCTGCTGATGGCTTTATCTGCTGTATGATCGGCCGCCTGATTTTGGAGGCATGTGCAAACGTGGAAGAAGCGGTTGAGATGCTAAAGGAAATACCGCACCGTCATTCCTTTACATATGTGGTGCATGATACAAGCGGAGAGACTTATGCAGTGGAAACATCTCCGAGAGGTGTAAAGGTCCGTCAGACAACTGCCTGCACAAACCATTTTGAAATCATGAAGGATGAAAATCGCAACCATCTAGCTGACAGCCTGCGCAGGCTGGATGTCATGAAAAGCCATCAGGGTGAGCGATTAGATGCACATGATGCTTTCCGCCTCTTGAATGATAGCGATAAAGGCGTTTTCTCGGATCTTTATGGAAGCTGGGCCGGGACGATTCATACATCCGCCTATTTGCCGGGGGAGATGAAGGCCTGGTTTGCGCTCGGCGGCGACAGAGAGCCGAGTATTTTTGATTTTGGGCATTGGCTCGATGGACAGGATATTGAAATGAATAGAATCACTGGTGAAGTTGATACGGACATTCCTTTTTTGCATATGGATGAACAGGCGAATTGGTTCAGGTAATAATGAAACGGAGAGATGTGTTCTCCGTTTTTTCCTTTTTTAAAAAAATAAATTCATCATTTGTACAAACCATCACATTCTTTCATCACTTCATGTTATGGTACACTTTATATATGAATTGGATGTAAACTGAGGTGCATACGAGTGAAAACAGTATTGGTCATAGGCGGCGGTGTAACAGGATTGTCCGCTATGTATGAACTGAATAAGTGGAAAAAAGAAAATGATCAGGATATAAGGCTTGTACTGGCAGAATCAGCAGAACTGCTTGGCGGGAAAATCCGCACTGTCAGGGAAGGCGGATTTGTAATAGAAGCGGGAGCTGATTCGATTGTTGCCCGCAAAGCGAATGCGATGAACTTTATCCAGGAGCTGGGGCTGGAGGAAGACGTTGTCTACAATGCTGCGGGGCGGTCTTATATATACAGTGATGGTGAGCTGAAGCTGATACCGGCAGATTCTGTGTTTGGGATACCGGCCAGTGTTGAATCTCTTGCCAAATCTGCTCTTGTTTCAGCAGAAGGAAAGGTTGAAGCCCTGAAAGATTTTTATACGAAAAATGATAGCTTTACAAAAAACGATTCCATCGGCGATTTCCTGGAGCATTTTTTCGGAAAAGAACTGGTGGAAAAGCAAATTGCGCCTGTTCTTTCAGGTGTATATTCCGGGAATCTCAGTGACTTAACCATTGCTTCGACTCTTCCGCAGGTGTTTGATTATAAAGAAAAATACGGCAGCATCATTAAAGGTTTTGAAGAAAATAAAAAGGTGTTCCAGAGCGGAGGGGGAAAGAAGTTCCTTTCCTTTAAAAAAGGTCTGGATGGATTAATAGATGCTTATGAGGAAAAATTGGATGAATCAGAAATATTTAAAAACACGAAGGCAGTTAAAATAGAGAAAAGTGATCGTAAATATATAGTCGATTTCTCGAATGGCGAAACCCTGGAGGCCGATCATGTGGTGCTGAGCATTCCGCATAATGCCGCTGCAGCGCTGTTCGATCATGAGGAGCTGAAGGCGGAATTCGAACTTTTGAAGAACAGTTCCTTAATCTCTATCTATCTTGCTTATGATATTCCAGACAGCGAGCTGCCTGAAGACGGGACAGGCTTCATCACTGCAAATACGGATGAATTGACTTGCAATGCCTGTACATGGACAAGCCGCAAATGGGAGCATACCTCAGAAAGCGGTAATCTGCTTGTTAGATTATTTTATAAAAGCAGCCATCCGGCCTTTGCATCTCTAAAGGAAATGAACGATGAAGATTTGCTGCAGACGGCTTTGGCCGATATTGAAAAAAGCCTTGGCATTACATCTGTTCCCGCTGCCAGTGAAGTGACGAAATGGACTGAAAAAATGCCAAACTATTTGATATCCCATCCGCAGACAGTAGCTGCACTTGAAAACAGGCTGGACCAGGAATACCCTGGAATATGGCTTGCAGGCTGCTCCTATTATGGTGTAGGAATTCCAGATTGCATCGAAAATGGGGTAGAAACTGCCAGAAAAATTATTGATCGTATATAAACCAAAATCCCCTTCTGCTAAAGATGGGGATTTTTTTCTTATATGATTTTTGTATGATCCTTAGGACCTTCAATTTTCATTTGCTCAAGCTCGAGCTTCATTTTTTCTGTTTCAAGCAGAAAGTTTTCCTGCTTCAGCTTTTCCAGGGTGATTTCATCTTTTATCATATTGTGTTTAATTTTTGCCAGTCTTTGTGTATGAAAAGTCAGGATGGCGATGATGGGAATAGAGAAAGTCATCACTACAGCAATAGTACCTGTCAAATTCCTTGCACCTCACATTTAATTGAATTAGAAAATTTTGTATAATTTGTATTTGTATAAATTATAGCAAATGACAAGTGAGATAGAAACGCGAAAATAATCTGGTGGTGAAGAAATGGCTGAAATTACTATAAAAAGAGTATACGATCCGTATGAAGAGGCTGATGGATACCGGGTATTAGTGGATCGGCTGTGGCCGAGGGGAATTAAAAAAGAAGATGCACATTTATCAGCCTGGGAGAAAGAGGTTGCACCAAGCAGCGAGCTTAGAAAATCTTTTAATCATAAACCTGAACTTTTCGGTATATTTCGGGAAAAGTATCTCATTGAACTGCGCACACAGACAGACAAGATTCACAAGATGGAAGAACTGTACGAGATATCAAAGAAGCAAAAACTAACATTACTATATGCTGCAAAAGATACAGTAAATAATCATGCAATTGTATTATTAGAAGAATTATTAAGGAAGGTGAAATAGAAGCTTAACTTTATAGGAAGGAAAAAAATAAAAAATAGGTAGAAATACTTTAAAAATAAGTAATAATTCTGAAAGTTAAGTGTTTTCTTTTTTCCTATACTTTAAGTTAAAAGAAGTGAGGGAGAAGGAAATGATTGATTTACTCCTGATTCATGGAACTGTCATTACTATGGATCAAAACAGGCGGATAATCACCGATGGAGCTGTTGCCATAAATGGAAGCAGGATCCTGGATGTGGATATGAGTGAGAAACTATTGGAAAAGTATGAGGCAAAAGAAGTGATAGATTGCAGCCATCATTGTATCCTGCCTGGATTAATAGATGTACATGGACATGGCGGCCATTCGATGTTTAAGACAATTGCAATGGAAAGCTTGGATTTTTGGATGCCAATTATGACGAATACGTATAAGCATTTTGTAACAGACGAATTCTGGTATTTTGAAGGAAAGCTTTCTGCACTTGAGCGCCTGAAGGCGGGCATAACAACAGGTGTATCTGTTCTTGGCTCAATGCCAAGGTCGGATGACCCGGTTTTTGCCATCAATCATGCAAGAGCCTATGCAGAAACTGGTGTCAGGGAGGTTGTTTGCACCGGTCCCTGCAATCCGCCATGGCCTCATTCATTCAGCAGGTGGATAGACGGTCAAAGAATTACTAAAGAAGTCACCTACGAGGAAGTGTTAAATGGTGCTGAAGCAGTAATTGAAGCTTTAAACCATGCCAATCAAGATCAGACAAGAGCATTTATTACCCCTTTCGTAATTGTTACATCAGTTGAACCATCTGGCCCAACTTCACCTGCGAAACTTCATCATTTAACAGAGCATGATTTATACCAAGCAAAGAAAGTCAGAGGAATTGCCAGAAAATATAATACAAGAATCCATTCTGATGCTTTTGGAGGCATGATTCACTTAGCAGTAAAAGATTGGGAGAATGCTCTTTTAGGTCCTGATGTTCATCTTCAGCATTGCCGTGGGATATCCTTTGATGAAGCGAAAATATTAGCTGAAACCGGAACAAATGTCAGTGCCTCTCCTGGATTCTCTCAAATTCATGCCCGCACACCGATGATAGAATTGATCGAGCTGGGAACAACAGTTGCAATATCAACAGATGGCACTTCACCATCCACTAGCTTTGACATGTTTCAAGCCATGAGAAAAACACAATTTATACATCAGGCAGCTCATAGAGATGAATATTGCTTACCTCCTGGTAAACTTCTGGAGATGGTTACGATTGATGCTGCAAAATGTATTGGATGGGATGATGAATTGGGCTCTCTTGAAGCGGGGAAAAAGGCGGATGTTATAACTGTCAATATGCATCAGCCGCACTTAACACCTGAGTTTATGCATATTCACAGGCTCGTCCATCAAGCTTATGCAACTGATGTGGGGCATGTTATCGTAGATGGCAGGGTCCTTATGAAAGACAGAGCAGTCTGCTCCGTTGATGAAAGATCAGTTTTGGCAGAAGCAAATGAAGAAGCTAACTCAACAATTAAGCGTGCAGGGCTTGAAAAATACATGAAGCAAACGAAATATTTTTGGGGTCACACACGAACCTATGGGGATGGTATGGATCATGATAAAGAATCTGATATTGTGGAGAA
Source organism: Cytobacillus sp. Bac17 (assembly GCF_024519925.1). Taxonomy (NCBI): domain Bacteria; kingdom Bacillati; phylum Bacillota; class Bacilli; order Caryophanales; family Bacillaceae; genus Cytobacillus; species Cytobacillus sp. Bac17. Next base: position 157,538 of record NZ_JALJRC010000007.1, read on the forward strand.
AGGGGAAAATCAATGAAGACCAGGCTAAAGGGGAAATATGTAATTGGATATGATGGAAAAGATCATGTCCTGATAGAAAATGCTGAGGTTGTATTTGAAAATGATACCATCATTTATGTTGGAAAAAGTTATTCGGGCCAAGCTGATAAAGTTATAGATGCCGGCAGCGCTATAATCAGTCCGGGATTCATTGACTTGAATGCATTAGGCGATATTGATCATGATATCTTGCATTTGGAGGCCAGTTCAGCAAGACAGAAAAATCTGCTTTGGTCAGAGAGGTATGTTAAGCAAGGGCACCATGAAATTATGACAGCTGAAGAAGAGGCTTTTAAATCTTTATATGCCTATTCACAGCTGATCCTTCATGGAATTACAACTGCTATGCCAATCACTTCTGTTCATTATAAAAAATGGGCAGAAACATATGAGGAGCTTGCTTCAGCAGCGAGGCATGCTGCTGACTTGGGACTGCGTATATACCTGGGTCCAAGCTATCAATCGGGGATAAGGGTCGTCCAGGCAGATGGCAATATAAAGATTCATTGGGATGAAGAAGCTGGAAGGCAAGGATTAAAAAGAGCTGTGCGCTTTTTGGAAGAGTTTGATGGTTCATTTAATGGTTTGGTCAGGGGAATGCTTGCCCCTGAGCGGATTGAAAGTCAAACGGAAGAAAGTCTTCTCCGTACAAAGCAATATAGTGATCACTATAAAGTTCCGGTAAAATTGCATGCAGCCCAAGGTGATTTTGAATACCATACAATGATTGAGAAATATGGCGTAACGCCAATTAGGCATTTATATAACCTGGGATTTTTAGGATCCAGAACGGCGATTCCTCATGCCCATTTTATTGCTGGCTACAGTGGGGCAAAAATTGGTGGTGGAGATGATTTGTCACTGCTGAGGGAAACGGGCACAACTGTCATTCATTGCCCATTAATAATTGGAAGGCACGGACAGGCAATGGAATCCTTTGCAAAATATAAACAGTCAGGAATTAATTTAGCGTTAGGTACAGATACGTTTCCTCCGGACATGTTCCAGAATATCAGAACAGGGAGCATGCTTTCCCGGATCGTAAATAAAGAAGTTAAAGACTCAGCATACTCAGATCTTTACCGTGCTGCAACTTTAGGTGCTGCAAAGTTTCTGGGAAGAGAAGATTTGGGCCGTCTTTGTGCTGGCGCAAAAGCAGATATTATTGCAATTGATTTAGACGGATTCCATATGGGAGTATTAGATGATCCCTTAAGAACAGTGATTGCAAGCGGAACTGGAAGAGATGTAAAGTTATCCATTATCAATGGGAAAGTAGTCATGACAGACCGAAAAATACCCAACCTTGATTTAGAGGAATTAAAAGGAAAAGCGCAAGAATATTTTATGAAAATGAAAAAAGGTTATTTAAAAAGAGATTATCAGGAGCTTCCTGAGAATGAATTGATGCCGCCTTCTTTTAGGTTTGTTGATTCTATTGATTAGCAACGACGTTTTTTATAAGTAGTAGAAAAAGTTTAAAAACATGTAAAGAAAGTAGAAACAGATTAATCAGAATATTTTATATAATTAGACAAAGGATTTAGAGCTGAAAAAAGGGGGAGTGTAATTGAAAGTGAAAAAAAGAATGGGGTTAGTGATCTTAGCTCTGCTGATCGTGATCCTTATTTCAGGATGTTCGACTAAAAAGCAAGTTAACAGCAATCAGGACTCCAAGGGAACAGCATCTGAAAACGGCGAAACATTAGTTATAGCCCGGTTATCTGACGCAGAAAATTTAGATCATCATTTTATGTCGACGATCAATGCTGCCAGCGTTACACATAATAAAATTTATGAAGGTCTTGTTGGTCGGGATAAAAATGCCGAAATCAAGCCGCTGCTGGCTGAAAAGTGGGAACAATTAGATGAAACAACTTGGGAGTTCAAACTTAGAGAGAATGTTACATTCCACGATGGGACTGCATTTAATGCTGATGCAGTCAAAGCAACATTTGACCGGTTATTAGATCCGGAAGTTGCATCTCCAAGAGCTGTAGTATTCAAAATGGTTGAAGAAGTAAAAGCAGTTGATGAATTTACTGTTCAATTTAAACTATCAGAACCTTTTTCACCCTTACTATCCATATTGGCCAGTCATGAAGGCGGCATTATCTCACCAAAAACACTTGAGAAATATGGAAATAAAGTTATTGCAGAACCTGTAGGGACAGGTCCATTTGTATTTGAATCCTGGACTCCAGGTAAGGAAATTGTTTTTAACAAAAATGAAAAGTATTGGGGGACTCAATCTAAGCTGGAGAAAGTCATTTTTAAAATCGTCCCTGAAGAAACAACAAGGATATCTATGCTTGAAACAGGCGAAGCTCACATAGCCGAACCTTTATCCGTCACAATGATGGAAACGGTGGAAAACTCCAAAAATGCAGAAATATTCCGCAGTGAAGGATTTGGTACAGAATATATTGGGTTTAACGTTGAAAAGGAGCCATTCGATGATGCCCGAGTACGCAAAGCTATTGGACATGCTGTTGAAATGGATTCTATCCTGGAAGGTGTATTTGAGAATGTTGGGAAAAAGTCCAATTCACTGCTTGGGCCAAAGGTATTTGGATATCATGAAAGCTTAGAAGCATATGAATATAATCTCAATGAGGCAAAAAGGCTTCTGGCCGAAGCAGGCTATCCAAATGGTTTTGAAACAACGTTGAAAACAATGGATAAGAAAGAATGGATCAATATGGCGGAAGTTCTTCAGTCTCAGCTGAAAGGGATAGGAATCAAACTGGACATTCAGGTATATGAATATGGGACATTTGTCGAACAAGTAAACCGCGGTGATTCCGAGATGTTTATTTTAAGCTGGAGAAATGCGACTGGAGATGCTGATTATAATCAATATAACCTTTTCCATAGCAGTTCACACGGCCCTGCCGGAAATACCTTCTTTTACAGCAATAAAGAAGTGGACGGCTTAATAGAAGCTGCACGGGCTGAAAAAGATTCGGATAAGCGGATGGAGTTCTATGCAAAAGCTCAGGAAATCGAAATGGAAGAATCTATCTATATTCCGGTTCGTGTAATTGAGAATATGGCTGCTATTTCAAAAGATGTAAAAGGCTTCTCTATAAGTCCATCTGGATACTTGGAGATCAATGACATTTCAATTAAATAAGACTCTAAGATAAGAGGGATATCCATTCTGGGTACCCTTTTATCTTGTCCGGGGCCGGAAAGGTGAATGAAAATGAATAATAGCTATTGGCTAAAGAATGTGCGTTTGGAATGCGGATACAAAAATGAGAATAATAGAGTGTCAGGTACTATAACAGATCGATTTCATTTATTAATAGAGGACGGCTGCATTGCAAAGATTACGAAGGACTTAGAGGCTTCATCTGATGATCTGCCTATAAAAGATGCAAAGGGACTGCTGCTATTGCCATCCTTTGTTGAAAAGCATGTCCATCTCGATAAAACCTATATGGGGGATAAGTGGAGGGCCTGCATCCCTGCATCGGGTGTTATAGAACGGTGTGAAATTGAAAAGAATGCATTGTTATCTATGTCTGCAAGTACCTATCAGCGATCAACAGCATTACTTAAGCAACTCATATCTTATGGATCAACTCACATTAGAACCCATGTGGATATATACCCTGAAGTCCAATTACAGAATTTAGCTGAAGTTCAGCAGGCATTGGAGGAATTTTCAAGCTATGCAAGCTCCGAGATTGTTGCCTTTGCCCAGCATGGCTTGCTGCGCTCAGGGACACCTCAGCTTATTAGAGAAGCTATTAGAAATGGTGCAGGAATTGTAGGTGCGGTCGATCCAGCTACCGTTGACAACAATATTGAAGCTTCGCTTGTTCAATTGATGGATCTAGCTGTAGAAGGCAATGCAGATATTGATTTGCATTTACATGATCCTGGTCACCTTGGTACCTTTACAATGAAAAGGCTGGCCTTTCTGACTAAGGAAGCTGGCTGGGAAGGAAGAGTAGCGATTAGCCATGCATTCGGCCTGGGTGATGTTTCAAGGGCAGAAGCCGCTGAAATGGCAGAAATTTTAAAAGACGCAAGTATATCGATCGTTACTAGCCTCCCGACTGGCCGGGCAATCCCGCCTGTTGATCTGTTAAGTGAGTGTGGAGTAGAGGTTGCTGTTGGAAACGATAATATTTTTGATTCCTGGTGGCCAACAGGCAATGGCGATATCCTGGAAAGAGCAGGCCGCTTAATTGAACGGTATAGATGGACAGATGAAAAGTCTCTTTCGCAAGCATTTAGATATATTACAGGGGGCAGAACACCGCTGGATCAGAAGGGAAACCAGATCTGGCCAACCCCTGGAGATGAAGCCAGCATGGTCCTTGTCGATGCAAGCTGTTCAGCAGAGGCTATGGCTAGAAGAGCGGAACGCCATGCAGTGTTCTACAAGGGGAATTTAGTTTGCGATAAAGCAGGGAAGAAAAGAAATTGAAGAAGTAAAGAAAGCTAAAAAATTAATAAAAGAATCCGAAAAAAATAGTTCGATTTTTTTATACAATTTAATAAATCAGTTAATGAGGTTCCTCGAAATACAGAACAAGATTAAAAGTAACGGAGGAAATGCGATGATTTATGATTTGTTAATAAAAGGCGGCAAAGTGGTTCTTAAAAACGAGGTAGTTAACAATGATATTGCCATTATTAATGGAAAAATTGCAGCGATTGCGGAGACGATTGACCATGAAGCTGAGCTGATTATCGATGCCTCTGATCAATATGTCATGCCTGGAATGATCGATACTCATGTGCATGTTTGTGAGCCTGGCCGAACAGAGTGGGAAGGGTTTATAACTGGAACTAAAGCACTGGCAGCAGGAGGAACTACATGCTATGCGGATATGCCCTTGAATGCCCTTCCGGCTACGATAGACAGGCATACACTGCAATTAAAAGCAGAAGCAGCCAAGGGGAAGAATTATATTGATTATGCATTTTATGGCGGACTTGTTCCAGACAATCTTGAAAGACTCGAAGAGCTTTCAGATGAAGGAGTTATCGCCTATAAATGCTTTATGTCCACTTGTGGAACGGATAATCCCGATGATTTTTCTAATGTGGATGATTATACCCTTTTTGCGGGGATGAAAAAGATTGCTGAACTGGGTCAAATTTTGTCGATTCATGCGGAAAATGCCCAAATTACTGATCGATTAGGCGAAGAGTTAACCGCACAGGGCAGGACAGCAGCAGCAGATTATGTCTTTTCACGGCCTGTTTTAACAGAGGTTGAAGCAGTGAAACGCGCCCTTTATTTTGGAAAAGAAACGAAGTGCCCTATTCATTTTGTGCACATTAGCACCGCAGAAGCGGTAGAAGAAATTATGAAGGCCCGAAGCGCGGGTCAGGATGTCTCTCTTGAATCCTGTCCCCATTATTTTACGATATCAGCTGAACAGCTTGAGAAAATTGGCCCGGCTGCCAAATGTTCTCCTCCACTGCGAAGTATAGAGGAACAAGAAAGGCTTTGGAAAAAGTTAATAGAAGGCAAGATTGATATGTTAACATCTGATCATTCACCATGTCCGCCTGAAATGAAGCATAGTCCTTCAAATAATTTTTTCGAAGTGTGGGGAGGAATCACAGGGTGTCAAAACAGCGTTGATTTAATGTTTGATGAAGCGGTTTTGAAAAGAAAACTGCCAATCACTCATTTTGCAAGGATGATTTCTTCTAATCCCGCTGAACGTTTTAACATTCCCAATAAAGGAGAAATAGCAGTATCAATGGATGCAGATATCATCTTCATTGATGCTAATCGTTCCTATGTTGTTGAGGAGGAAGGCCTATATTATCGGCATAAGCATAGCCCATACATTGGAAGGATGATTAATTGCCGGATAACCAAAACCCTTGTCCGCGGCAAGATTGTATATGATTTGGATCAGGGGATTGTTGGGAAACCACTCGGAAAAGCCCTTAAGTTAAAAAATGGCAGGTCAACTTTGAATATGATCTGAAATTAAAAAGTCCGCAGAAAGATTATAGATAGGGGAACTGGGTATGACAGACTTAATCAATTTGCAGGGGAAACTTGAATATGAAAATTTAGCAAAAAATATTGTGAAAAGGCTTGAATGGCTGGGCTCATTTGCAAAGGACCCAGAAGGAGGAATTACCCGTCTTCTATATTCCCAACAATGGACGGACACTCAGCAAGCTTTGAAGAGATGGATGGAAACTGAGGGTTTGGAAGTAAAGTTTGATGAAGTTGGAAATCTCAGCGGAATACTAAAGGGGGTAAATCAGACAGAAACCGTTTTAACTGGGTCGCATATTGATACCGTGAAAAATGGCGGGTTGTTTGACGGCCAATTTGGCATAGTAGCTGGGATACTGGCTTTAATTTATTTGAAAGATTATTATGGGACTCCAGAACGCAATCTCGAGGTTGTTTCACTGGCAGAAGAAGAAGGAAGCAGATTTCCTTATTGCTTTTGGGGTTCAAAGAATATTGCCGGATACGCATATAAAAAAGATGTTGAAAATCTTACAGATTCAAATGGAGTAATTTTTTCTGAAGCCATGGGTGAGGCGGGGTTCAGCTATAGGGATGAAACAAAATCTCCGCGGCAGGATTTGAAGGTATTCGTTGAAATCCACGTCGAACAGGGAAATGTCCTTGAAACTGAGAAAAAATCTGTTGGTATTGTGAAATGCATCGTTGGGCAAAGGCGTTTTACAATTGAAGTAAAAGGTCAAGCCAATCATGCTGGAACAACACCCATGGCATATCGAAAAGATGCTGTATATGCTGCCAGCCAAATGATACATGAAACACTAAATATGGCAAAGCAATATGGCGATCCGCTTGTAGCAACCGTTGGGAGGATTGATATTTCACCCAACACTGCAAATGTGGTGCCGGGAAAAGCTGCGTTTACTTTAGACCTGCGCCATATTGATAAAAATACGATGTCCCATTTTACTGAAAGATTTATAGAAAACATAAATGATATATCACGAGAGCATGGGGTTGAAACGGTCATTGAAAAATGGCTTGATACGGACCCGGTCCCAATGGATCCTGAAATTACAGAATTGATTGAAAAGAAGTGCAAGGAGAAAAATTTGAGCTATAAAGTAATGTATAGTGGTGCTGGCCATGATGCACAAATTTTTGCACCGTCCATTCCGGCGGCTATGCTATTTGTGCCGAGCGAAAAGGGCATTAGCCATAACCCTGGTGAATATACTGCGCCTGCTGATTTAGCTGAGGGAGTTCAAGCACTGATCAGCACTTTATATGAACTGGCTTATAAATAATATTAATGAAAAGGGGAGTTATATATGGGTTATCCAAAAGATTTATTATCGAGCAGGTCTGTAATAGAACATGGAAAATATGCTTTAATTGCACCTGAAGGATTAGTGAACAATGTTATTCCTGGATTTCATCATTGCCATATTTCGATTTTAGGTTCTCCTAAGCTTGGGGCAAGCTTTGTCGACTATCATGTGACAATGAAAAAAGAAGGCGGAAATAAAGAAGGCTTTGGCGGACAGGAGGAAGTACAGACATTTGTTTACATACTGGAGGGGAAAATAAAAGCTTCAGCAGATGAAAAAGAATTTATCTTAGAGGAAAGCGGATACCTTTATTGTCCGCCGGGAGTGAAAATGTATTTAGAAAATATGAATGATGGGGATTCTAAGCTCTTCTTATACAAGCAGAAATATCGCCGTCTTGAAGGGAGAAAGCCCTGGGTTATATCAGGACATACAAATAGAATAGAATTCAGGAACTACGATGATATGCATAATGTCAACATTAAAGATCTGTTGCCTGCTGATTTAGATTTTGATATGAATTTTCATATCCTTTCGTTCGATCCTGCTGCGAGCCACCCGTTTATTGAAACACATGTTCAGGAACACGGAGCATATATCCTTTCCGGAGAAGGGATGTATAATCTCGATAACAAGTGGATCCCAGTAAAAAAAGGCGATTATATTTTCATGGGCCCTTATGTTCACCAGGCAGCGTACGCTATAGGGAGAGAAAATTTAACATATATCTACTCAAAAGATTGCAATCGGGATGCGGAACTATAAAAAATTACAGGAGAGGAGAAATAGCGGTGCCAAACATACAGAAGATTATGGAAGAAAGAGTTTTTGAAATCGATAAAATAGCAAAGTTCGATTCAGATAAACCGCAAAAGAACTATTTTTATGAAACTGATAAAACGGTAGGAGCTGTCTGGTGTCTGGAACCTGGACAGGAGGTATACTTGCATTCTCACTCCAATGTTGATGATATATGGGTTTGTATGGAGGGAACAGGAACCTACTTTCCTGACTTGGAGAATGAAATTCAAATAGGTAAAGGCATGGTGATCCTTGCTAAGCCTAATCAGATTCATGGAATGCGCAATACCGGGAAGGACAGGTTTTTATTTGTTGGATTTGCAGCCGGGTCTTTGCCAATGGATATAACAAGATATTGACTTGCAGGCTGTAGTCTTTTAAAAAGTGTATCGCTCTCAGCCAGTTTTCTGGAAGAGAGCGATATGTATAATTAGATCCAATTTATGTTCATAACAAACAAGCACCCCGGCTAAACTTTCACAGTCAGCTTCGTTCTTAATAGATTGTAAATGAAATAACCTAAGCAAATTAAGCTGGACAGGGAAAAGCTGATCCAAATCGTAAGAAGATTTTCCATAATAGGCAAAGCTGCAAACCCCCCGGCAGTCCCAATAATAGATGCAAGGGGAATAAGGGCAGGCAAGGTTTTACTGCCAAGGATAATATACAGCATGGGAACAATCATGGAAGCATAAGTATTACCGAAAAAAAACAGCAGTTCGATAGGAGATGGAGGCAGGATACTAACTATAATAAGTAATAATAAACACATGGCTCCGGAAAACAGATAGGTGAATCCCCATTTTTCTTTATTGCTGAGGGGGCGAAGCATCCCGACGATATTTTTAATGATCAATGTGACAACAGCATGTAATTCTGCACTAATTGCAGATGAAATGGCACTGAAGCAAAACAGGACAAATAAAACAATAAGCAATGTTGAATTGATTTTTCCTATTAACTCAAATAACAAGGAATATATGGAATCATAGCTTCTTCCAAAAATAATAATCATGATCAAAGATGATAATGCAAGAGGAATAGTTGCCCAAATTAAACCCGCTAGTGTAAAAGTAATTCTCAGCTTTTCTTTTTTTATAATAAAAACTCTTTGCCAAGAGGCACGATCAATAATTACTTGTCCAAAGCCAATTAAAATAGCTGTGAAAATAAACAAAATAGCTTCCGTGTTTTTAACGTAAAGGATGTATGGATGATATAATTTAATGCCTTCATAAACAGGATATACACCTTCCTGGATATAAAAGTAAACAGGGATGATGATGACAGCGCTGAATATGAGCACGACATTAATGCCTGCAAGCTGATGGATTCTTTGCATGCCCCCTGCTCCCCCAATAAAAAAACAAAACAATAAAAAGAAAACCATACCAGAAAAAACAGGCAGGGGAAAAATCATGTGCAGTAGGATTCCTGCCCCCATAGCTTGAACGAATATAGAATGGAAACTAATTACGAGAAGAATAAAAATCATGAACCAGTAACCGGGTGGAGTCAATCTTTTGCGCAATACATCACCTATCGTTTGCTGGTCATGAAACCGATCTCGAATCTTTTTTGCTAATATTCCAAATAAAATGAGTGCAAGAGCCCCCATAAGGGAATAGCCGATTCCTCCGGTTAACCCATACTTTATTAATGTTTCGGGAGATGAAAGAATGGTATTGCCTGTTACCCATCTTGACAAAAGACTCACAACACCAAAACCGATTCCCAGCTGAAATGCTCCGCCAATATAGTATTGAAAATCGGTTTTCTTCATTGTGAAGTCTCCTTCATGCGGTAATCCCTGGGTGATTGGCCAGTCATTTTCCGAAAGATTTGGCTAAAGTAGTGCTGACTGTTAAATCCGCACTTTTCTGAAATGGTGCTAATGCTTAATTCAGGGCTTTCAATCAGCATTTTTTGTGCCTGTTTTAATCGAAAGTCATTTAAGTATTCGGAAAAGCCCATTCCTACTTCCTCGTGAAATTTTCTGCTCAGATAAGCTGAATTGATATGAATTTTAGATGCTAAATAATTTAAAGTAAGCTTTTCATTGTATTCCTTTTGAATAATTTGCAAAGCCTTAACAATTTGCTCAGAGTAGCTGCCAATTCGTTCATACCTCCGCAAAACGCTCATTAACTCCTCTTCAATGACGGGCTTTGTAATATAATCAACTACTCCAAGCCTGAGTGATTTTTGAATATAATCAAAGTTTTGATAGGCTGTAACCATGATTAAGTCAATATCACCAGCTGCGGAAAGCTCCATAGCTAAATCTAACCCTGATTTGCCTGGGAGCTGAATATCAAGGAAAGCGAGAAAGATGTCGTGCTTTTTTATAATTTGAAGAGCTTGTGAGGCATCCTGAGCCTTAAAAAGAATCCAATTGGGAAATTTCTTTTTGATGAGATATTCCAGCTGTTCCAATTCTATAAGTTCATCATCTACAAGCAGAATATTCATTGCATCCTTTCTCCTTCCAATTTCTCTGACATAATAACGTGGGGGAATATAGCCAAAACTGCTGTTCCATCTCCCTGGTCTGTTAATTGCACAGAAGTTTCATCATTGGGAAATAATAGTTCAAGTCTTCTTTTTATATTCTCCAGCCCCACGCCGCCATCCTGGGGACTTGTTTCATAGCGCTCTAAAGAATTGTTCCACACTGAAACATGAATCGCTGATTCGATCTTTATTATTTTTATTTTTAATAAGGCCTCGCCAATATGTCTTTCAAAGGCATGCTTAAAAGCATTTTCCACAAGTGTTTGTATTAAAAAGGGAATGATAATGGCATTATTCACATGGTTGTCCAAATGAATTTCATAATGAAGACGATCTCTAAATCTTGTTTTCTGTATCTCCAGATAGTAATTAACATAAGTAAGCTCATCTTCAATTGATATGAAATTATTTAAAGTCCGATATTTAAATTTTAGCAGTTTTGAAAGGGTTTCAATGGACCGTATTAATTCTGCTTTACGGTCCAGCCTAGCTAGAGCCAGGATGGAGTTTAAGGTATTAAAAAAGAAATGCGGCTGGATTTCCTGGTTTAATTGATTGTATAAAGCTGTTTGAAGTTCACTTTCTAACGCTATTTCTCTTTTTTGCCTCTCAAGTAAATCAATTCTTTTTTCAAAAACAAATAAAAATAGCAGGGTAAAGGCTCCCGCCAGCGGAACCAGAACACAAAACATAATGTATATGGAGAATGATTCAATAGGCAGCATGTGGTTCGTTTCTCCTTAAGTATTAAAAAAGGGAGGTATAATAACCTATCCCTTTTTTAATATAACATTTTATACAAAATAGAGGTATTTGTATTAAACTGGAAGAGTTTCAGCGATATGACAGCTTACAAAGTGATTATTAACCAGCTCCCTAAGGGGAGGTTCCTCTTGCTTGCATTTTTCAACAGCAAAAGGACAGCGTGTATGAAACCTGCAGCCTCCAGGAGGATCAATCGGTGATGGAACATCTCCTTTTAATATGACGCGGTCCCTTTTTAAAGTTGGATCCGGAACTGGAATAGACGAGAGCAGTGCTTTTGTATACGGGTGAAGCGGAGAGTCGAACATTTCTTTTTTCTCTGCAATCTCGACCACTTTTCCCAGATACATCACCATAACCCTGTCTGAAATATGCCTGACGACACTAAGGTCATGAGAGATAAAAAGGAAGGTCAATTTAAACTGCTTTTGCAGCTTCTTTAATAAATTGAGAATTTGTGCCTGGATAGATACATCCAGGGCAGATACAGCTTCATCACAAATGATTAATTTTGGATTAACGGCCAATGCTCTGGCGATTCCAATACGCTGGCGCTGGCCGCCGCTAAATTCATGCGGATATCTGTCAAGTGCTTCTGGAGGAAGTCCGACATAGCCAAGCAGTTCCAGCATTCTTTCCTTTCGCCTTGATTTTTCAACCACATTCTGAATGGCCATGGCTTCATTTAAAATTTGCTTCACCATTTGCCGGGGATTAAGAGAAGCAAAAGGATCTTGAAATATAACCTGCAAATCACCTCTAAGTTTTCTCATATCCATTTTATTTAACGTTAAAATATTTTTCCCCATATAAAGAACCTTTCCGTCAGTAGGTTCATCAAGCCTTAAAATTGCACGTCCGGTTGTTGATTTCCCGCATCCGGACTCCCCAACTATACTTAATGTCTCACCTTCAAAAAGCTCAAATGAAATATCGTCTACCGCCTTTACATATGCCTTTGGCTTGAAGATAGAGTCTTTTTTAACCGGGAAATATTGTTTTAATCGATCTACTTGCAAGATGATATTTTTTTCTGCTGTCGTTTCCACGTTAGACAACCCCTTCTTTATCTCTTTTGCCAGTCCACTTGTCGGTGTATTTCCAGCATCTTACTTTAATATCTTCAGAATAGGAAACAAGATCAGGCTGGTGTGCAGCACATATATCTTCCGCATAAGGGCATCTAGAGGCGAACCGGCATCCGCCAGGCATATTGTAAGGGCTGGGGACACTGCCATCTATCGTAATTAGTTCTTCCTGATCTTCATGGATTTTGGGCAATGAGTTCAATAGCCCTTGCGTATAAGGGTGCTTTGGATCAGCAAATATTTGCTCTGTAGAAGCATGCTCGACTATATTTCCGGCATACATTACCGCTACCTTATCACAAGTTTCTGCCACAACTCCCAAATCGTGGGTAATCATGATAACACCCATTCCTATTTTTGTTTGCAGCTCTTTTATCAGCTCCAGTATTTGCGCTTGAATCGTAACATCCAAGGCAGTGGTTGGCTCATCTGCTATTAATACCTCAGGTGTACATGCAAGAGCCATAGCAATCATGACACGCTGGCGCATCCCTCCGCTCAATTGGAACGGTTCTTGTTTCGCTCGTTTTTCAGGAGAGGGGATTCCAACCATCTTCAGCATATCAACTGACTTATCCCATGCAGCTTTTTTTCCCATCTTTTGGTGCAGCCTCAAAGCTTCTGCAATTTGTTCCCCAACCGGGATTACAGGATTCAAGGAAGTCATTGGCTCCTGAAAAATCATAGATATTTCATTCCCGCGAATTTTTCTCATTTCATCCTCTGGCATTGTAACTAAATCTCTTCCTTTAAAAAGAACGGAACCCCCGGCAATTTTTCCCGGTGGAGAAGGAATGAGGCGGAGAATAGAGAGGGAAGTCATACTTTTCCCGCATCCGGATTCCCCTACAATTCCCAGCGTTTCCCCTTTATGCAGTGTAAAATCGATGCCATCAACCGCTTTGCTGACTCCCCGCTTTGTTGTAAAGTGGGTTTTTAATCCTTTTACTTCAAGTATTGGCCTGTTACTTTCTTTCATATCCAGTCACCACCCTTAACTTAATTTAGCTCAATGCGTTTATTGAAGAACCGATAGAAGACATCTACGAATAAATTCACAACTACGAAAATAAGTGAGGCAAATAATACTCCTCCCTGGACCATTGGAAGATCACGCATTCGAATTGCATCGACAATCATTCTTCCCAGTCCATTAATAGCAAAGATCGATTCCACCAATACGGTGCCTCCAAGGAGTGCGCCAAACTGCAGGCCCACAACCGTAATCACTGGAATCAGGGCATTTCTCAGTGCATGTTTATAAATAATGATTCGTTCGCGAAGCCCTTTTGCACGTGCTGTCCGAATATAATCCTGGCGAATAACTTCCAGCATGCTCGATCTGGTCATCCTTGCGACAATTGCTGCTCCTCCTGCTCCAAGGGTAATAGCCGGCAAGATGACATGGAGCAGACTGTCCCATCCTGCAACCGGCAAAATTTGAAGCTTAACAGAGAAGAAATACATAAGCATGAGGCCAAACCAGAAGCTTGGAAGTGAAATTCCTAAGAGTGCAACAAGCATGACGCTGACATCGGTCAAAGAATAAGGTTTAACAGCTGAAATAATTCCTGCTGCCATTCCCAGCACGATTGTAATAATGATGCTAAAGAAGGCGAGTTCAATGGTAATTGGCAGTCTTACTAATATTTCATCAAGAACAGGCTGGCTGTTTTTTAAGGAGACACCTAAATCCCCCTTAAACACACTCGTTAAATATTCGAAGTATTGGATATATAAAGGCTGATTTAATCCAAGCTGGTCTCGAATAGCTTCAATCGTTTCTTTTGAGGCGCCTTCACCAGCAAGAAGTACTGCAGGATCCCCTGGAACGAGCTGCATAATAAAGAAGACAACAAAAGTAACTCCAATAATGACCGGGATTGTTTGTAAAATCCGGCGTAATATAAACATCAGCATAGATATAACCTCCTCAAAGCTTTTATTTTTTCATCCTAGGGTCAAACGCATCACGCAAACCATCACCAAAAATATTAAATCCAAGAACTAGAATAGAGATGGCAAGACCTGGAAATAGGGCGATATAAGGTGCGGAGAATAAGAAATCCCTCCCGCTGCTGAGCATGGTTCCCCATTCAGGTGAAGGCGGCTGTGCACCCAGGCCGAGGAATGATAATCCAGCTGCTGACAGAATGGCGGTAGCCAATCGCAGAGTCCCTTGAACAATAATGGGTGAAAGAATATTCGGGAAAATATGCCTGGATATAATGACAAAATCAGAGGCGCCAAGCGATCGGATTGCATCAATATACTCAAGGCGCTTTACTTCTAAAGTAGATCCCCGGACGATTCTAGCAAATAAAGGTACAGAAAAAGCTCCTACTGCTATGGTCACATTAATCAGACTTGGACCCAGTGCTGCAATAATTGCTAGAGCAAGGAGAATCCCTGGGAATGCAAGCATAACATCCATCATCCTCATGATAATGGTGTCAACCCATTTGCCATAATACCCAGCTACAAGACCAAAAATGATTCCGAAAAATGCTCCGAATAACACAGCAGCAAATCCGACCCCCATTGAAAGCCTTGAACCATATAGAATCCGGCTTAAAATATCTCTTCCTTTATCATCTGTTCCCATCCAGTGGTCTGCAGATGGAGGAGTCAGCTTATTTTCCAAATCAATTTCGTATGGGCTATATGGAGCCAGCAGCGGTGCAAATGCCGCCATTAACAGATAAACAAAAATAATAATAGCCCCAGCAAGTGCTGCTTTATTTTGCATCAATATAGAAAGAAAATCTTTTATTCTAGATTCCTTTGAGCCGCTAATCAATGTCTTTACAGCTATATCTGGCTGCTCCGTTTTTACTTGAACTGTCATCTTATTTCCCCCCTAAAAGATTTTTTTACTAGCAGTAAATTGAAAATCAGTCTTCCTCCTTTCAAAAGAAGAATGGATTGCAAACGTTTAGTTAAAATTATCAAAATTACCTGTAAAGTAAATATTTTTTAAAATAGTTGTCAAAATATTTAAAAATCAAGTAAATATTCTGTAAATATCTAAGTGCATCATCTTCTATAATGCAGATATGCATTTACGGAGGGACGGTGAACATTGAGTTTATTACCGGAATTATTTACTAAAAAAGGGGAGAGAAAAATGGAGAAAGATAGAAAGCACTTTCGAAAGGGATTGCTAATGATTTTCCTAAGCTTAATGATGCTGCTGTCAACAGCATGTTCTACACAAACAAAAACAGAGCAGGAAGCTGGCAATGAATCCGAAGGTAAAAAGGATGGGGGTACATTGACAGTTGTCCGTTTATCAGATGCAACAAAATTAGATCCTCACTTTATTACAGACATTCCTTCAGCAAATATTATTTATCAAAAAGTATATGAAACTTTAGTGGAACCAGATAAAGATATGAACATTCAGCCGCTGCTGGCAACAGAGTGGAATGTCATTGATGATACGACCTGGGAGTTTAAACTAAAGGAAGGGGTATCCTTTCATGACGGTACACCGTTTAACTCTGAAGCTGTGAAGGCCACCTTTGATCGTTTGCTGGATCCAAACACTGGATCGCCTCAGCGTGAGAAATTCGCGATGATTAATGAAGTAAAAGTAATTGATGAATACACAGTACAATTATTGCTTGATTACCCGTATGCTCCGCTGCTTTCTATTCTTGCAAGCAGTGAAGGAAGCATCGTGAGTCCAAAGGCGCTGGCCGAAAACCAGGAGACGCTTGCAGAGAAACCTGTTGGTACAGGCCCGTTTGTTTTTGAAAATTGGAAGACTGGACAGGAAATTTCCTTGAAGAAAAATGAAAATTATTGGGGAAAAAGTCCAAGTATTGATGAAGTTGTTTTTAAGGTTGTACCTGAAGACGCGACTCGGCTGGCTATGATTGAAACAGGGGAAGCACACATTAATGATCAGGTGCCTGTTACAGAAATTGAGCGAATTGAGGCTTCTGAATCGATGGGACTTCTCCGGGCTGAGGGGCTTGCAGTTGAATATATCGGATTTAACACGAAGAAAAAACCATTGGATGATGTTAAAGTCCGCAAAGCAATCAGCCATGCAGTTGAGAGAGAAGCGATCATTAAAGGGGTTTATAACAATGTGGGCACACTTGCTAATGCCGCGATGAGTCCAAAGGTGTTTGGCCACAGTGAAAAAGTTAAGCCTTATGATTATGATCTAAATGAAGCAAAGAAATTGTTAAAAGAAGCCGGATATGAAAACGGACTTAAGCTTAAATTACTGACAAGTGATAGAAAAGAACGCATCAATATGGCTGAAGTTATTCAATCGCAATTAAAGGGAATTGGCGTTGAGGTAGATATTCAAGTAATGGAATATGGAGCATATATCGATACAATTGATAAATCTGAGCATGATCTATTTATCGGAGGATGGGGAAATGCCACTGGAGATGGTGATTATAATCAGTACAACCTTTTCCATACTGCTTCACAGGGACCTCCTGGAAACCATTTTTATTACAGCAACCCAGAGGTAGACAAAATTATCGAAGAAGCACGAAGAGAGACTGACGAAGCAAAGCGGAAGGATCTTTATGAAAGAGTAATGCAAATGGAATTAGAGGATGCGGTCTATATTCCAATCCGAAACTATGAACATATGGCTGCGCACAGTAAAAATGTAAGCGGCTTTTGGCTGAATGCTGCCAATTATTTAATGATTGATGATGCAGTAATTAAGTAAGTAAATTAAAAAGGGAAACGGAAAAGTACTTTTGAAGCAAAAGTGCTTTTCCTTCATTTTCAATTTTAGGAGGAATCAGAATGACAGCTCTATGGATTACAAATGTTCGGCTAGAAAAAGGATTCATTTACGAAAATGAACAAATTACAGGGACAAGCACAGAAATTTGCCACTTGAAAATCGAAGCTGGAAAAATTGCAGAAATTTCACTGCTTGCCCCAGATTCTAATGAAAACCAACTTGATGCAAAACAGAAGCTTCTGCTTCCTTCTTTAAGAGATATGCACATTCATATTGACAAAACCTATTACGGCGGGCCATGGAAAGCCTGTACACCAATCACAAATGGCATTTTCACTAGATTAGAAGAGGAAAAGGAACTTCTGCCAAAGCTTCTCCCAACCGCACAAGAACGTGCTGAAAAAATGATAGAGCTATATTTGGAAAATGGCCATACCCACATTCGCACACATTGTAATGTTGACCCTGTAATTGGCCTGAAAAACTTGGAAGCAACTGTCAATGCACTAAAAAAATATGAAGATGTCCTTACATATGACATTGTTGCGTTTCCGCAGCATGGACTGCTGAGGAGCGGCTCTGTTCAGTTAATTCGTGATGCTATGAAAAATGGTGCCACCCTGGTTGGCGGTGTGGATCCAGCTACCGTGGACAGAAACATTGAAAAGTCCCTGCATACCATTTTTGAAATTGCAGCAGAGCATAATAAGGGAGTCGATATCCATCTTCATGATCCTAACACATTGGGAGCTTTTACATTTGAGAGAATGGCAGATTATACAAAAGAAGCAGGCATGGCAGGAAGAGCAACAATTAGCCATGGAATTGCTTTAGCCGACCTGTCCGGAGAAGCATTGGCTGAGATGGCGGCAATATTAAAAGAGCAGGAAATTGACGTGACCACTACCATTCCAATTAATCGTACAACTATTCCAGTTCCTGCCCTTGATCGTTATGGTATTCCCGTTTCAGTAGGCCATGACAGCATCACCGATCACTGGTCCCCGTTCGGAACAGGAAACACCATACAGAAACTGGGGACCCTTGCGGAAAGGTTCCGAATGATTGATGAATATTCTTTATCATCAGTCTTGAAGTTTGCAACTGGCGGTATTACTCCCCTGAATAAAGCTGGTGAAAGGGTTTGGCCAAAAGTCGGCGACGATGCAACGATGATGCTGGTTGATGCGACATGTTCAGCAGAGGCAATTGCAAGAAGAGCACCGGTTGAGTCATTATTTTTCAAAGGCAATAAGGTTGAAAGCAAACGAACTGAACTAAACATAATAAATTCATAGCTTAAGAGCAAAAAGGAGGGTTAAGTAATGCCTAAGTCCCATTGGTTAACAAACATTAAGCTTGAAACTGGATACCTAAAGGATGAAAAGGGAGTTTATACTACAAAAACTGAACTATTTCATTTGAAAATTGAAGATGGAAAAGTAATAGAAAAACAGAGCAGCGGATATGAAATTTCGAAAAATGAAAATACAGTGGATGGAAGAGGGTTTTTGGCACTGCCATCTTTTAAAGAGATGCACAACCATCTTGATAAGACCTATCTTTCTCTTGATTGGAAGGCTTGCAGGCCGGTCAAAAATTTAGAGGAACGTTTAAGGTATGAAGCAATGGAGCTTGAGGAATTGGCGCCTACAGCCAGGCAGCGGGCAAGCAAAATGATTGAGCTTCTCCTTTCTAAGGGGTCAACTCACATTCGTACCCATGTAAATATTGATCCTTATATTGGCTTGAAGAACCTGGAGGGCGTAAGAGAAGCTTTAGAAGACTATTCCGACAAACTGACATTCGAAATTGTAGCTTTCCCTCAACACGGTCTTTTAAGGGAACATGTAATTCCTCTCATGAAAGAAGCGATGAGATCTGGAGCCAGCATTGTAGGCGGTCTTGATCCTGCAGGAATTGACCGTAATATTGAAAAGTCACTTTATGAAGTCATGAATCTGAGTACAGAATTTGATGCAGATATAGATATCCATTTACATGATGGAGGACATGTAGGGCTATATACAATTGATAAATTTGCTGAAATGATAGAAGAAGCAAAGTGGCACAATCGTGCTGCTGTAAGCCATGCATTTTGTTTAGGGGAAGTACCAGTCCCGCAAGCAGAAGAAATGGCGGAAAGATTGAATGAGCTTGGAATGTCGGTCATGTCCACTATTCCTATAACAAAATCTCTTCCACCAATTGAACTCTTGGACAGAAAAGGTGTAAATATTTATCTGGGATGCGATGGTTTCTATGATTCATGGGGACCTTTCGGGACTGGAGATCTGCTGGAAAAAGTAACGAGATATGGTGAGCTTTACCGTAAGAGCGATGAAATTTCTCTGGCACAATCATTAAAATGGGCCACTGGGGGTCCTGTCCCATTAAACAAGGATGGAGAGATGAGTTGGCCGCTTGAGGGAGAAGAAGCAAACTTGGTACTTGTCGATGCTTCGTGTTCGGCAGAAGCAGTTGCGAGAACACCTAAAAGAGAAGCGGTAATTTTTAGAGGGAAAGTTGTTGCAGGACAGCTGACATAAAAACGTTTCCTGATATATATACCATATTTTATGGAGGATCATATGTTAAAAATTGATGATAGCCTTGTGCTATTCGACGCAGCAGAAAATGGTGACCTTGACTGTTTGAAAGCCTGTCTAGAGAGCGGCATTAATATTAATCTTCAGGATAAGAAAAAACGAACGGCCATTTTGATTGCTTCGATAAATAAGCATTATGATATGGTTCATTTTCTGGCGGAGTCAGGGGCAGACATTAATCTTCAAGATCAAACCAGCTTAAACCCATTTTTATATGGATGCATTCATGGAGATTTGAAGTTAGTTAAAATGATGATTAGCGCTGGGGCTGATATTAATCTCTTAACGAGGTTTGGCGGAGTGGGTATTACTCCAGCCTGCGAAAAGGGACATATAGAGGTGGTTCGTGAGCTTTTAACATCTACAGATATAAACGTAAACCATACCAATTATTGCGGATGGACACCTTTGATTGAAGCCATTGTTTTGAATGATGGAGGAGAAACCCAGCAGGCCATCATAAGGATATTGCTTGAACACGGGGCCGATACAAGCCTTACAGACCAATATGGTGTGAAGCCGATTGAGCTCGCCAGAAGAAAAGGATACAAAGAATTAGAGGATATCTTATTTACCGCTGGTATAGAGTAATTGCATAGTAAGGTATTTTAGGTAAAGAACTTCCTTTCTGTTTTAATAGCAGAAAGGGAGTTCTTTTGGTTTATAAATATGTCTTGAAAGTTGATTCCCTCAGCAGCAATAGTGGCAATGTAAAAGCATAGTAAGAAAACTTAAGTTTAAAAGTTTTATTTAGCAGGGAAGATATAGGAAAGGACATTCAGATAATTTTGAAGACAGTATGTTAACATCAAGTATAAGGAAATATTTAAATAAAGGAGGAAATGCGATGAATACAGATATACAAAAAGAAGAAAACCGTTTTTTTATGAATGATGATGAAGGGAATATGATTGCTGAAATCACCTATTTTCCAAGCGGCGATTCCGTCATAACCATAGACCATACATATGTAAGTGAATCTCTGCGCGGTCAGGGAGTTGCCGGAAAACTGCTGGAAAGTGTCGTTCAGGAGGCGCGCAGCAAAGGGTATAAGATTGTTCCTGCCTGCTCATATGCTAAGGCTGTTTTTGACCGAAAGAGCGAATATCAGGATTTACTCGCGAAATAAAGGAGGTTTTTTCTGAATGGATGCAAAAATAAAAAATGTAAATGGAACAGCCATCTCATATTATGATGAAGGCACAGGTGAGCCGCTGGTATTGCTGCATGGTTTTTGCGGCAGCAAAGATTATTGGGCAAGGATGATTCCAATTTTGGCGGAGGATTTTCGCGTCATTGCGGTGGACCTTCCAGGACATGGGGGTTCAAGTTTGCCGGCCGGTGAACTGTCAATTGAGAAGATGGCTGAAGTAATCAAAGGGGCTATAGATGAGCTGGGGTTTGATAAAGTATCTCTTTTCGGACACTCATTGGGCGGCTATGTAACCCTTGCATTTGCTGAATCTTATGAAGACATGCTGAAATCGTTTTCTCTTGTCCATTCAACAGCCAGCCCTGATTCAGAAGAAGGAAAGAAAGGAAGGGATATCGCTGCCGGCAAAATTGATAAAGAGGGAATTGAGTCCTTTATTGATGGGCTTGTGCCCAAGCTCTTTGCGCCCGGTGAGAAACATCCCAAGGAAATTCAAATGGCCAAAGAGATTGGCTATCGTACAAGCTCTGAAGGTGCAAAGGCTGTTTTGAAAGCGATGAAACTGCGTGCGGACCGCAGTCATGTCTTGAAAAGTACAAAGCTCCCGGTATTACTTGTTGCTGGAGACAAAGACCAGATTATCCCTCCAGAAAAGTCATTTGCAGTTGAAGGGCCTAACATCAAACAATTGACCATTAAAGCTGCCGGGCATATGAGCATGTACGAAGCACCGGAAGAATTGGCTCAGATTCTTCGCAGGTTTTTGAAAGAGTAAGCAGACTCTTTTTTTGAGCGCACATAAATTTGTGTTATGCGCACACAAATTTGTGTTATGCGCACACAAATTTGTGTTATGCGCACATAAAGGTTCCTATGACAGCAAATTAATCATTTTTACTATTGAAATATAGAAAAAAAGCTCCTTTTCACCCGAAAAGGAGCTTTTCTTACTTAAATATAACTGAAATGATCTCGTCTGTAGTCATTCCGCTTTCTATTTCAAATGTGCCGGGACGCAATTCGTTCTCAAGTCCCCGTTTTTCTACATCTTTATAGAATTGAATTCCGCTTTCAATAATATGGGCTTTTTCAAGTGCGTTCCCAACGTCAATGCTGGTCATTCCCATAGATACGGTTAAAATAGTCCGGTAAACAACTTTTTCGCCAGTTTTGTCCTCAGTTTTCTCTTCTGCTTTTTCATCTTTCTTCTCGCTGGACTTTGCTGCAGCAGCGAGCTGTTTGCTCCATTCAGCTTCAGTGTTGATGACGTAGCCTTTAGATGCGAGCAATTCAATCATTTCTTTATCTGACAGCTTTTCTGCTTCCTCTGTCTTATCAGAAGGCTTTTCTGTACTTTTTGCTTCAGAAGGTCCAAAAAGGTAGACGCTTCCTGTCAAGATGGCCGCCGCTAAAAGGCCTGCTGCAAAACTGCGCAAGGTATTTGGTGTCATTGGGCAACCATGCTCCTTTCACCTTTGTTCGCTGAATAAGGCAGAAGCATCAGGTCGACCTCTTTAGGTGTAAGCTGTTTTTTTAATGCAATGCTTTCATTCGAATATCCGCGTTTATGCAAATCCAGTACCTCGCGAAGCAAAAGTCTTTCTTCTGATGGCCCGCTCATTGCCCCGGATTGCTTTGCTGTAATCTCAGCATCCAATTCAATATTTCTGATTTGCTGCTGCAGTTCATGAATTTCATTTTTTAATGTAAAAGTAACCTGATCGATTTGCTGCTCAATATTTGATTTGGATTGCGCCGTTTTTAAAAACGATAAAATGAGCAGCACAACTGCTGAACCAAATAATATGGCGATTACCCATCCCATCCTAAAATCCTCCCTTATGTAAACACATTTTTTCTAGTAATCTATTTTTTTACCAAACTAAATTATACCTTTATTGCCTGCGGATTTCGAATGATAACCTCAAAATAACACGATAGTCCCGTTTTTATGTAAGAAAAAGGAGCGCGCGGTGAATCTTATTGCTTATTAACTAAAGAAATAAGAGGGCAAAAAACCCGGTCCAGACGGGACCAGGCATCAGTTTGTCAGCTTTCTTTCTGCAGCTGGGCACGTTTGGCTGCATGCAGTATATCTTCAATAGGGGAGACTCTGCCGAATTTATCCTTATGGACAATATGTTTTCTTTCAAATTGGGTGGGATTATCGATTCCAGCAGCTGCCGCAAGATTAAATAATCCTTCTCTTAGAGAGATGACATAGTTGCAGACCCGGTAATGCTTTTCATCAACAATCAATCCATCCTGCAGCTTCTTGTCAGTTGTCGCAACCCCTGCAGGACAGTGATTTGTATGGCAGACTTGGGCCATGATGCAGCCGACGCTGATCATAAAGCCCCTCGCAATATTGACAAGATCCGCTCCCATCGCAAGAGCAATTGCAATTTTATCAGGAGTGATTAATTTACCGGAAGCGATAATTTTTACACGGTCTCTGACTCCGTACTCCCTCAGCATTTCATCCACAACTGTCAGGGCTGATTGGATGGGGAGCCCCACACTATCTGCAAGCTCCTGATAAGTAGCCCCTGTTCCGCCTTCACCGCCATCAACTGTAATAAAATCAGGGCCTTTGCCGCTCTCCTTCATATAGGAAATCATGCTCTCCAGGGCATCAAGATCTCCTACCACTATTTTCATTCCGACAGGCTTTCCGCCTACACTCCGGAGCTCCTCAATAAAATCGAACATGGAAGGGGCATCCTCAAATTCATAGAAACGGTTTGGACTGTTAATCGTTTTGCCAACCTCTACAAGCCGGATTCTGGCAATTTCTTCGGTTACTTTTTCACCTTCAACATGTCCGCCGCGGGTTTTTGCACCCTGTGCAAGCTTTAGTTCAAAGGCTTTTACCTCAGGTATTTCACTTTTCTTTTTAAATTCTTCCCAGGAGAATTCCCCGTTAGCCTTTCGGACGCCGAACATATCAGGGCCAATTTGCATTATAATGTCCGGGCTGCCGGCAAGATGATACTGAGACAGACCGCCTTCACCAGTATTCATCCAGGTGCCGCCGGCAAGGCCAAGACCTTTTGAAAGTGCAGTGATCGCTTTTTCGCCAAGAGAACCGTAGCTCATGGCCGATTGTCCTACAAGTCCCTTGACTCTGAATGGCTGCCGGCAGGTTTTTTCTCCCAGCACAACCGCATCTTCATCCCGCAGATAGTAAGGATTGGCCAATTTTTCTTCGCTGTGTTCCTTTCTTGAAAAAAGATTGTCTCCATCGACTTTATAAACACGTGTTTTAACTTTCTGTGTATTATCCACCTTCATCTCATCAACGAGTTTAGGGAACAGGGTATTGCGTATATAGAACCCTTCTTCATCAAAATCTCTTATAGAGCCGAATCCTATTAGTCTTTCTTTATATTTGCCGGCTTTGACCACATCCTGGTATTCCTTTCTGGAAAAAGGCTTGCCTTCCGTATCATTATTGAATAGGTATTGTCTTAGCTCAGGTCCCACTTTTTCTGTGATGTATCGCACCTTCCCAATTACCGGAAAGTTTCTGAGTATGGAGTGCTGTTTTTGCCTGTCATCTTTTACATACCAATAAATAAATAGAATGACTGGTACAAAAATAACCAATGCAATGAATATAAATAATGCAATGACAAGGTAATCTGTTAAACTCATTTTATCCTCCTTCTATTAAAACTGGCTTAGGGCTTCTCGTATAGGGGTGTCCCCAGAGGCTGCCTCAATGGTTGAATGAAAGATAGCTTCTTTATCAATAGACTCTACTAGAACTTCGGCTGCGTCCTCACGCGAAATCTCAGCATCCCGGTCATGGATTTTCTCTGACAGGGTAATTTTTCCGCTGCCGGGATTGTCAGTTAATTGACCAATCCGGATAACCGTGTAGACCAAATTGGCTGCTTTAAGCATATCTTCTGGAAGATCCTTCGCAGCAATCTTGCGGGAAGGGTCCGTTTCCCTTTCCTCCGCTTTGACTGCACTCATCATCACAAATCGTCTGACACCGGATTCTTGTGCCAATTGGATGATATCTGAAATAGATTGGTGATCGACCATGACTGTTTTGCTCGTATGTTTTTTAGGATTGACGCCTGTTAAATAAATCACTGCATCTGATGCCTGAAGAAAGGGGATCAGCTTTTGCTCGTCATAAACAATTGCATGGGATGCACCCAGTTTTACAAGGTCTTCAATCTGGTTTTCATTTGCAGCAACGGCAAGAGCTTCAAGCTTCTTCTCCGCGAGCTTTCTGATTACATGTTCGCCCACATCTCCATTGGCACCGATTACAATAACTTTCATGCTAACGCCTCCTTTTCTACCCTTTTTCCACATAGGGTTTATTTAAAACCAAAATTAGGCAAACAAAAAAGCGGCCACTAGGACCGCGTACGTATAGGATGATTCCGTTTTCGCTATAACATTACATGGATTGAAGCCCAAAGCAAAGCCACTGCATATAAAATAAAGCTCCATCCTTTGCGGATGAAGCTTTACCATTTATGCCAGCCTTTTAAAATTTTGGCCAAGAATTTCATTCATCGTATGAACTGTGATAAATGCCTTATTATCAACCTGGGTAATGTAACTTTTCAGCTTTGTGAAATCTTTTCTCCCCAGGATAGTTGTAATGACTTCTTTTTTATCTGATGTGAAGGCACCGGTTGCGGAGTGGATGGTTGCACCTTTGCCCAGTTCATGAACGATATAGGTTTTTATCTCATCACTGTGGCGGCTGATAATAACAACTTCTTTGTTTGAATTGAATTGCTGAAGTGCATAATCAATGACAAATCCATTAATTATGACACCAAAGAAGGCATACATGCCAACTTGCGGGCCGAACAGAACGGCGGAAGACAGGGCGATCAATAAATCCGCAAGAAGCACTCCTCTGCCGACTTCAATATTTAAGTATTTATTAATAATCATGGCGATGATGTCTGTCCCGCCAGTAGAAGCCTGCTGGTTAAAGACAATTGCCATTCCGGTCGCGGCGATGCATTGCCCGATGATCAGCTGAATAAGCAAGTCTTCGCTTAGCGGATGGGCCATCGGGGCGAATTTTTCAAGCACCCACACATAAAAAGACAAAGCGAAGCTCGCATATATAGTTTTTGCCCCAAAGCCTGATCCAAGAAAAATAAAACCAACTGCAAACAGGATCAAGTTGACAAGAATCATGAAAGTACCGATGGAGAAATCCGGAAATAAGTCATTCATGATGATCGACAATCCGCTGACCCCTCCTGTTGCTAAATTATTGGGGGACAAGAAAAAATGGACATTTATAGAAACCAGGAATGCTCCCAGATTTATCATGATAAAAGAAAATAGTTTTTGCCGCATCGCCGCAACCTCCTTTTTTTATAGTTTTCTCGAGATCCGTATAAAGTGGAACAACGGGATTATAAAGCCCTTAAAGCCCCTTTGTAAAGGGAATGAGGGCAAAAAAATAAGGTTTAATAATTATGAAAATTGGAAGGGTTTGCAAGAGGGGCTGATATTATCTATTTTTGCTTAATTCTTATATAATAAGTTTTGGTTAGCACGACGCGAAAGGATGTAAAAAATCTTGAAAAATAGGAAGCTTATTGTCATTCCCATAATGATTCTTGTAGCTGCAGCTGCAATGTGGATGCTTAATAAAGATTATCAGCAAATAGATTTGTTGATTCGATTGCTGATAGCAGCTGGTGCAGCACTATTATCAGGGGTCATCTCATACTTTTTATTCAAGCCGGAAAAAGAAGAACAATAATGATGCCTGCTCCCTGGCGAGGGGACAGGCATTTCTTTTTGGAACTTTTACCACTCGGTTTGTATATAAGCAGAAGGGGATGAGAGAAGTGAATCATATTGTGGAATGCCCAATATGCAATGGTGAGGAATTTGCGGAAGGCACCGACTTCATGCCGGTTAAACCATTAAATAAAAAGCTCTCAGCAGGATCTTTAAAAATCTATCGTTTTTGTTTAAGCTGAGGAGAAGTTGTTTCTATTAGAGTTGAGAATCCAGGTAAGTTTAAAAGCGGGTGATAGAAGAGAATGCCTCGTGAAGCCGAAATTTAGGAAGCAAAGAGAAAAATAGTCGCCATGAGCGCTGCATGAAGCCGGCAACCAGGAAGCCAGTAGAAAAATGGTCGCCAGCGCTACATGAAGCCGAAAATCAGGAAGCAAAGAGAAAAATGGTCGCCATGACCGCTTCATGA
>NZ_JALJRC010000080.1:0-1221 GCF_024519925.1 Cytobacillus sp. Bac17
GGTTAAGTTAGAAAGGGCGCACGGTGAATGCCTTGGCACTAGGAGCCGATGAAGGACGGTACTAACACCGATATGCTTCGGGGAGCTGTAAGTAAGCTTTGATCCGGAGATTTCCGAATGGGGAAACCCCCTATCCGTAATGGGATAGGATCTTTACCTGAATACATAGGGTATAGAAGGCAGACCCGGGGAACTGAAACATCTAAGTACCCGGAGGAAGAGAAAGCAAACGCGATTCCCTGAGTAGCGGCGAGCGAAACGGGATTAGCCCAAACCAAGAGGCTTGCCTCTTGGGGTTGTAGGACACTCTACACGGAGTTACAAAGGAACGAGGTAAATGAACAGGTCTGGAAAGGCCGGCCAGAGAAGGTAAAAGCCCTGTAGTTGAAACTTCGTTCCCTCCAGAGTGGATCCTGAGTACGGCGGGACACGAGAAATCCCGTCGGAAGCAGGGAGGACCATCTCCCAAGGCTAAATACTCCCTAGTGACCGATAGTGAACCAGTACCGTGAGGGAAAGGTGAAAAGCACCCCGGAAGGGGAGTGAAAGAGATCCTGAAACCGTGTGCCTACAAGTAGTTAGAGCCCGTTAATGGGTGATAGCGTGCCTTTTGTAGAATGAACCGGCGAGTTACGATTACATGCGAGGTTAAGTTGATGAGACGGAGCCGCAGCGAAAGCGAGTCTGAATAGGGCGAATGAGTATGTGGTCGTAGACCCGAAACCAGGTGATCTACCCATGTCCAGGGTGAAGTCCAGGTAACACTGGATGGAGGCCCGAACCCACGCACGTTGAAAAGTGCGGGGATGAGGTGTGGGTAGCGGAGAAATTCCAATCGAACTTGGAGATAGCTGGTTCTCTCCGAAATAGCTTTAGGGCTAGCCTCATGTAGTAAGAGTCTTGGAGGTAGAGCACTGTTTGGACTAGGGGCCCCCATCGGGTTACCGAATTCAGACAAACTCCGAATGCCAAAGACTTATCCATGGGAGTCAGACTGCGAGTGATAAGATCCGTAGTCAAGAGGGAAACAGCCCAGACCACCAGCTAAGGTCCCAAAGTATACGTTAAGTGGAAAAGGATGTGGAGTTGCTTAGACAACCAGGATGTTGGCTTAGAAGCAGCCACCATTTAAAGAGTGCGTAATAGCTCACTGGTCGAGTGACTCCGCGCCGAAAATGTACCGGGGCTAAACGTATCACCGAAGCTGTGGATTGACATCTT
>NZ_JALJRC010000081.1:0-1207 GCF_024519925.1 Cytobacillus sp. Bac17
AAAAGGCTGTGCCCCATAAGGAATGGTAGTTAATCGTAATGAATAACGACGAAAAGAGTTGAGCGCCGTAAGAAATGGTAGTTAATCGTAATGAACAACGACGAAAAGGGCAGTGCTCCAAAAGAAATGGTAGTTAATCGTATGAATAACGACGAAAAAGGCTGTGCTCCATAAGGAATGGTAGTTAATCGTAATGAATAACGACGAAAAAAGCTGTGCTCCAAAAGAAATGGTATTTAATCGTAATGAATAACGACGAAAAGGGCGTTCTGGAAGTTATTCAGAATCAATAACGGGCAAAATGACAATGTACAACTTAATACCGGTGTCAATCCCAAATCGTCCCCTTAAGCTTTTTCCGTGTAAAATAAAATGGCACCTACTATACTAAAGAGGAATATACAGTATTGGAGGAATACAATATGCATATTGAAATGTGGACTGACTTCGCTTGACCGTTTTGCTATATTGGCAAAAGGCATCTGGAGGATGCCATTAAACAGATTAATCATCCAATTGAAGTGACTTATCGCTGCTTTGAACTGGACCCGACTGCTGAACGGGATATAAAGGATAATATGTACGAAAAGTTATCCAAGAAATATGGGATGACGATTGAACAGGCGAAAGCCAACACGCAAAACATGGTGCAGATGGCGAGAAATGCCGGGCTTGAATTCAACATTGATACCGTCGTTCTCACTAACACGTTTGATGCTCACCGTCTGACGATGTTTGCGAAAGCGAAAGGACTAATGAAAGAAATGACTGACAGGCTGCTCCGGGCTTATTTTACAGATGCCATTCATATAGGGGATCATGCTGCTTTAGCAGAATTAGCCGAAGAAGTTGGCCTGAACCGAGAGGAAGCTGAAAAAATGCTTGCTGGCAATGAGTTTGCAAAAGAAGTCCGTGCAGATGAGCAGCTGACACAGCAATACCGCATCACCGGGGTTCCATTCTTCCTTATTAATAAAAAGTATGCACTTAACGGAGCACAGCCAACTGAGATGTTTGTTCAGGCTCTGCAGAAGATTATTGCAGAGGATGAGATTACTGTTTTAAATGATCATGACGGTATGATCTGTGATGATGACGGTTGTGAAATTCCTAAAAAACAATAAAATCAAAAAGAACCAGTCTCTCCTTATATGAACTATACCCTAGATAGTGGACACTGATAAAAAAGTGCCCCTTTCTGGGGTTT
>NZ_JALJRC010000082.1:0-1159 GCF_024519925.1 Cytobacillus sp. Bac17
CGTTCGTCCTGAGCCAGGATCAAACTCTCCATATAAGAGTTGATTAAGCTCATAAATTGTCTTTTCAAAAAAAGACTAAAGAATTAACGTTGACGTTTTTGTTCATTCAGTTTTCAAAGATCAATCAGAAAGTTTGGAGCGGGTGAAGGGAATCGAACCCTCATCATCAGCTTGGAAGGCTGAGGTTTTACCACTAAACTACACCCGCATATAAAATTATTGTTTCCCGAATGGTCGGGAAGACAGGATTCGAACCTGCGACCCCTTGGTCCCAAACCAAGTGCTCTACCAAGCTGAGCTACTCCCCGTAATATGGCGCGCCCGAGAGGAGTCGAACCCCTAACCTTTTGATCCGTAGTCAAACGCTCTATCCAATTGAGCTACGGGCGCATCTTTTAAAGCAACTCTTATATTATATCAACCTAGATTTCAAAAGTCAACAACTTTTTTGGTGCGGCCGAGAGGACTTGAACCTCCACGGGGTTGCCCCCACTAGGCCCTCAACCTAGCGCGTCTGCCATTCCGCCACGACCGCTTAATGAAGCGACAAGTAACATCATACCAAAACGTAGCACTTATCTCAATGGTAATTAATGGTGCGGGTGAAGGGAGTCGAACCCCCACGCCTTGCGGCGCCAGATCCTAAGTCTGGTGCGTCTGCCAATTCCGCCACACCCGCAATATGAAATTAAAATGGTGAGCCATGAAGGACTCGAACCTTCGACCCTCTGATTAAAAGTCAGATGCTCTACCGACTGAGCTAATGGCTCATACTTTTATGAGACTTCCTAAAGCCTGTTGTGTGCAGTCAGATGTTCCAAAGCTAAACGCTTTGTCACGGATTGCTATTCGGATGAAGAAATTCACTGATGCTGCAATCTGCTCTACCGACTGAGCTAATGGCTCATCAAAAATGGCTGGGCTAGCAGGATTCGAACCTGCGAGTGACGGAGTCAAAGTCCGGTGCCTTACCGCTTGGCTATAGCCCAATAACAAATGGCGGTCCCGACGGGAATCGAACCCGCGATCTCCTGCGTGACAGGCAGGCATGTTAACCGCTACACCACGGGACCATCCACATAAAACCGTCGGAAACAAAAAAAGTGACCCGTACGGGATTCGAACCCGTGTTACCGCCGTGAAAGGGCGGTGTCTTAAC
>NZ_JALJRC010000083.1:0-1149 GCF_024519925.1 Cytobacillus sp. Bac17
TTTTAAAATTGTATACTAAATCATCTACTGTTTTTATTGGTCTAACGAACCCGACATTGTATACACCCCATCGATCTTTTTCGGGTTCAATACAAGTAGATAAATATGGTTCTTCCGCAACCTCCCATATAATACCAGCCCTAGTTCCATCAGGTGCTTGAACAAAACCATCTCCAGACGAGCAACCTGGTTCTTCTTCATCATAATCAAAGTGGTCAGTGATTTCACCATAGGTGAAACCCTCAATTTCAGTCTCCTTTACTAAGGGGAAACCAGCATAAACACTCATATCTTTCTTTACTAACCTTTTAAATTTATCCAGTATTGATACCCCCTCCATCCAAAAGAGAACTTTATATAAGTTTTCAACTTATTTATTGAACTGTCCTGCCCCTTTAGTTTAACAAAAAAGCCGCCTAGTTCCGGCAGCTGATCTTGAACATAAGATTCCGGTATCTTAACAACAAATTATAATCTAGAACCACACCACGGACAGAAAACAATTCCTATACTTGAAGAACCACCATCGCGAACTATTAATCCGTAGTCATTATCTTTTTCATCAAAAATGATTATTTTGTCAGGACAGTCAAAGGGATTTGTATGTATATCACATTTGAAATTTGCATGATAATCCATATCCACACAACAATGTTTTTTCATGGTTTCACTTCTCCTTAAATATATAAAGCACACCTTTTATACAATAAAATCCTTATACTTCTGCTGATTTGATTCTAAAGATATCACAATGATTTGCTTTTCGGCTGGCAAGAAATGATACTGCCTACATATTACATTTTATTACTCAATTATCTTTCTCCCTTGTTAGACTAATCTGCCCCCGTTAGCAAAAAAGAAACTTGCTTTGCTCTTTATTGAAGCAAAGCAATTGCTATTTCAACAGCCTAATCAATATCAGCTATCTTTTTTCCTTCTTCATCTATTTGGGAACTACCTCCACCGAAACTCCAACCTTTGCTTTCAACAAAATCAATAAATGCTTCCCAAAATTCATCGTGTTTTAAATCGTCACCGTTGTTTGTATAAATTGAACCCTCAATGTGAACTCCGAAAGGTCTCTTCAGTTCGAATTCCTCCCAAAACTAATTAACATTATTTTAGCATTTCTTATTCCACAAACCTGCC
>NZ_JALJRC010000084.1:0-897 GCF_024519925.1 Cytobacillus sp. Bac17
ACCCAGAAGAATAAAATATGAACTGGTTGATGAGTTAAGGGGTACCTATCCGGTCTCCTGGCTGCTGGAGATTGCCTATATCAAACCGGCTAGCTATTACAAATGGAAAAAAACGAATGTTAAACGGGAAGAGAAGGCTAAGGATGAACAAGACATTCGAGAGCACATTTTGGGGATTCATTTCATGCATCCTGAATTTGGCCGGCCCCGTATTACAGATGAATTAAATGAAAACGGGTATTTAATCAACCACAAGAAGGTCTACAGGCTGATGACGGAAATGGACATACAATCAGTCATCCGAAAGAAGAGAAAATGGCACGGTCGTAGTCCTTCTATCCTCTTCCCTAATCGCCTTAAAAGGAATTTCAGGGCTGCAGGACCTAATCAAAAGATGGTAACGGATATAACATATGTGTCTGTTGGAGAAGAATTTTATTATATATCGGTCATACAGGATCTCTTTAATAACGAAATAGTAAGTTGGGAGCTATCTAAGAGAAATGATCTGGAACTTGTGTTAAATACAGTAGAAAAATGGACAAAGAAAAAAGAGGTAGCTGAAGCCGTTCTCCATTCAGATCAAGGTTTCCAGTATACATCAAAGCTATACAGCAGCCGATTAGAGGATTATGGCATCAAGGGCAGCCACTCTCGAAAAGGAAACTGCCTGGACAATGCCAGTGTAGAATCGTTCTTCTCACACCTCAAAACAGAGAAACTGTATATAAATAAGTGTAAGTCAGAAGAAGAACTAGAACAAGCTCTTGAGGATTACATCTACCATTACAATTACAAAAGAAAACAAAAGAAACTAAAGAAACGCGCACCGATTGAATATCGACACGCGCTCACTGCTTAGCTTTTTATGTTGTCTACTTGACAGGGACAAGACCA
>NZ_JALJRC010000085.1:0-895 GCF_024519925.1 Cytobacillus sp. Bac17
GAGAAGGAAAAAAGAAAGAGGGAAGGGAGAAAGAGAGAAGAAAGAGAAAAGAGAAAGAAGGGAAAGAGAAGAAGAAAAAGGAGAGGAGAAGGAGGGAGGGAAGGAAAAGAGAAGAAAGGGGAAAGGAGGGAAAAGAGAGGAGGAAGAAGAAAAGAGAAAGGAAGGAGAGGGAGGAGGGGAAGGAGGGGGAAAGGGGAAAGGAAGAGAAAGGGGAGGGGGAAGGAGGGAGGAGGGAAAGAGGAAGGAGGAGGAGAAAGGAGAGGAAAGAGAGGGGGAGGAAGAGAGAAGGGGAGAGGGGAAGAGGGGAAGAGAAGAGGGAAGAGGAGGAAAGGAGGGGGGAGGAGGGGAAAAAGAGGGAGGAAGAGGAGAGGAGGGGGGAGAAGAGAAAGGGGGGGGGAAGAGGGAGAGGAGGAGAGAGGGAGAAGGAGAAGGGAAGGAGGAGAGGGAAAAGAAAAAGGAGGGAGGGGGAGGAAAAGGGGGAGAGGAGGGAGAGGGGAAAAGAGGAAGGGAAGGAGAAGGGGAAAGAGAAAAAGAAGGAAGAAGGAAAGAAAGGAAAAAAAAAAGAGAAAAGAGAAGGGGAAAAAGAGAAAAAAGAGGAGAAGGAAGGGAAAGGAAGGGGAGAGGAAGGAAGAAGGAAGAAAAAAAAGAAAAAAGAGGAAAAGAGGAAGAAGAGGAAGAGGAAAAGGGAGGAGGAGAGGGGGAAAGGGAAGAGGGAAAGGAGAAAGAGGAAGGAAGGAGGAGGGAAGGAGAGGAAGAAAAAGAAGAAAGAGAGGAGGAAAGAGAAAAAGAGGGGGGAAAAGAGGGGCCGGGACGGGCGGGAAAAAAGGAAAAGGGCAGGGCAGCAAGTTTTGCAGCCGGAGACAGAGTAGACGGAGCTCCAAATACTTCACCCAAT
>NZ_JALJRC010000086.1:0-721 GCF_024519925.1 Cytobacillus sp. Bac17
CTGTTTTTCTTTGTAAAAGATACTCCTTCCCCTTCCCCCTCCCCCCCCCCCTTTTTCTCCTTCTCTCCTCCTTCCTTTTTTCCCTCTCCTCCCCTTTCTTCCTCCTTTCCCTCCTTTCCCCCTTTCCCTTTTCCTTTTCCCTTCTCCTTTCCTTCTCCCTTCCCCTCCCCCTTCTCCTTTCTCCCTTCTCCCTTTCCCCTTTTCCCTTTTTTCTCCCCCCCTCCCCCCTCCCCTTCTTTTTCCCCTTCCCCTCCTTTCTTTCTTCTCCTCCTTTCTCCCCCCTTTTTTCTCCCTTCCCCTTTTCCTTTCCTCCCTTTTCCCTTCTTTCTTTTCTTCCTTTCCTTTTTTTCCTCCCCCTCCCCTTCTCCTTCCTTTCTTCCCTTTCTCCTTTTTCTCTTCCCTCTTTCTTCCTCTTTTCTCCTTCCTTCTTCCCCTCTCTCCCCCCTTCTTCCTTTTTTCTCTCTCTTTCTTCCTCCTCTTTCCTTCTTTTTTCCCTTCTCTTTTCCTTCCTCTTCTTTTTTCTTCCCCTTTCCCTCTCCTTTTTTTCCTTCTTTTTTTTTCTTTTCTTTTTCCTTTTTTTCCCTTTTTTTTCTCCTCTTCCCTTTTCCTTCTTTCCCTCTTTCTTCTTCCCTTTTTTTTCCTTTTTTCTCCTTTCTTTTCCTTTTTTTTTCTTCCTTTTTTTCTTCCCTCCTCCTCCTCTCCCCTCTTTCTTTCCCCTTTC
>NZ_JALJRC010000087.1:0-693 GCF_024519925.1 Cytobacillus sp. Bac17
GCACCCGTTCGTAATATAAGGTTAGCCAGATATTTCTGGTTGACCTTTTTCTTTATTTTCTTCCTCTTCCTTTCTTCTTTTTCTCCCTTCTCCCCCTTTTTTTCCCTCCCTTCCCCTCCCCTTTTCCCCCCCTCCTTTTCTCCCCCTTTTTCCTTCTTTTTTTTCCCCCTCTCCCTTTTCCCCCTCTCCCCTTTTTCCTCCCCTTTCTCCCTTCCTTCCTCTCTTTCTTCTTTTCCCTCTTCCTTTCCTTTTCTTTCCTTTTCCCTCTCTTTTTTTTCCCTCTCCCTTTCTTCTCCTCTTTTCCCTCCCTCTTTCTTCCTTCTCCCTCCTCTTTCTCCTCTTTTTCCCCTTCCCCCTTCTCTCTTTCCTTTCCCTCTTCTCTTTCTTCTCTCTTCTTTTCTTTTTTCTTTCTTTTTTTCTCCCTTCTTCTCCCCTTTTTTTTTCCTCCCTCTTCCCTCCCTTCCTCCCCTTTTTCTCCCCCCCTCTCCTTCCTTTCTTCCCCCTCCCTTCCCCTCTCTTTCCTTCTTTTTCCCCTTCCTTTTCCCCCCTCTTTCTCCCCTTCCTTTTTTCTCCTCCTTTCCTTTCTTCTCTTTCCCTCTTTTTCCCTCCCTCCCTCTTTTCCCCTTTCCCCCTTCTCTTTTCCTTTCTCCCTCTTCCTCCCCTTTCCCTTCTTCCCCCTTTTTCCCTCCTCCC
>NZ_JALJRC010000088.1:0-650 GCF_024519925.1 Cytobacillus sp. Bac17
AAATGGTGGCTCAGGACGGAATCGAACCGCCGACACAAGGATTTTCAGTCCTTTGCTCTACCGACTGAGCTACTGAGCCACATATTATTTATTGTTTGTAAAAATGGCGGTCCGGACGGGACTCGAACCCGCGACCTCCTGCGTGACAGGCAGGCATTCTAACCAACTGAACTACCGGACCAGATTGCGGGGGCAGGATTTGAACCTGCGACCTTCGGGTTATGAGCCCGACGAGCTACCGGACTGCTCCACCCCGCGATAATATTATTAAATAAAATATGGAGGAGGAAAGGGGATTCGAACCCCTGCGCGGTTTGACCCGCCTGTCGGTTTTCAAGACCGATCCCTTCAGCCGGACTTGGGTATTCCTCCGTATAAATAAAATGGTGGACCTTGTAGGACTCGAACCTACGACCGGACGGTTATGAGCCGTCTGCTCTAACCAGCTGAGCTAAAGGTCCAGCATCGATGAATTAAATGGTAGCGGCGGAGGGGATCGAACCCCCGACCTCACGGGTATGAACCGTACGCTCTAGCCAGCTGAGCTACACCGCCGAAGTGTTAAAATATTTATGGTGGAGCCTAGCGGGATCGAACCGCTGACCTCCTGCGTGCAAAGCAGGCGCTCTCCCAGCTGAGCTAAGGCCCCA
>NZ_JALJRC010000089.1:0-580 GCF_024519925.1 Cytobacillus sp. Bac17
GAACCCGTGTTACCGCCGTGAAAGGGCGGTGTCTTAACCGCTTGACCAAGGGGCCTAGTACTCTAGTTGTCTACATTAAAAGAGCTTCCAACCGGGCTCGAACCGGTGACCTCTTCCTTACCATGGAAGTGCTCTACCTGCTGAGCTATGGAAGCAACAGCTCATAATTCCCAAATGGGCTTTATGGAAATGGCTCCGCAGGCAGGATTCGAACCTGCGACCGTTCGGTTAACAGCCGAATGCTCTACCACTGAGCTACTGCGGAAAAGTGGTATTTATAAACAGCCCGGCAGCGTCCTACTCTCACAAGGGGACAGCCCCTAACTACCATCGGCGCTGAGAAGCTTAACTTCCGTGTTCGGTATGGGAACGGGTGTGACCTTCTCGCCATCGCCACCAGACTATTTTCAAAAGACAAGTATGATTATACTTTCTTTTGATGTTTTTTTCAAGAGGAAATTTCATTTTTTTCGTTCCCTCAAAACTAGATAATGTATGAAGAAGCATTTGCCGAGTAATAACCAAATATAACTTGGTTAAGTCCTCGATCGATTAGTATCAGTCAGCTCCACATGTCGCC